>CAVGFC010000027.1:0-2700 GCA_963628775.1 Acutalibacteraceae bacterium | reverse complement strand
TTTAATATCTTATTTATGAACAACTTCATTAAGGAAACTTATTACTTCATCAATAGTCATTTCCTTAATTTCATCTTCATCACGTTTTTTAAGTTCAACGATTCCTTCATTTGCTTTTTTACCAACTGTTATACGATAAGGTATGCCAATTAGTTCGGCATCATTAAATTTAACGCCAGGTCTTTCGTTTCTATCATCTAATATTGTTTCTACACCTTGTTTATTTAACTTATCATATAAATCATTAGCGATGTTGCATTGTGTTTCATCCTTTATAGACATGATAAGAATTATAGCGTGGTATGGGGCGATGTTAAGAGGCCAGATAATACCTTTTTCATCATTGTTTTGTTCAACAACTGCTGCCATAGTTCTGCCTACGCCAATGCCATAAGAACCCATCCAAACATCTTCTAATTTGTTTTCAGCATTTAAGTAACTTAAATCTAAGGCCTTTGAATACTTAGTTCCTAGTTTAAAAGTATTACCAACTTCAATGCCTTTAGTCATCTTTAATGGTTTACCACATACTGGACAAATATCGCCTTCTTTAACATTTGAGATATCACCAACTATATCAGCTTTAAAATCTTTTGGATTAGCGTTTATATAGTGATAACCATCTTCATTGCCACCGCAACAGAAGTTTCTCATATTCATGATTTCTTTATCAATGACAATCTTTGCGTTTAAGCCAATTGGACCAGTGAAACCTGGAACTGCGTTACTTGTAGCGATTAAAGAATCATCAGCGAAGTTAACTTCTGAACAATTTAGTAATTTACATACTTTATTTTCATTAAGTTCTCTATCACCTCTAATAAAGAAGACTACAAGTTCATCATTGATATTCATTAATAAAGCTTTAATAGAATTCTTTGGATCAATATTTAATAAGCCACAAACCTCTTCAATGGTCTTAGAGTGTGGCGTTTCTACCTTTTGAAGCTCTTTTTCTTCTTCACTTGTTGGACAAGAAATAAGTTCAGCAACTTCTTCATTACTTGAGTAACCACAATCACAATAGATTACACTATCTTCACCAACTGGAGTGATTGCTTGAAATTCTTCTGATAAAAGGCCACCCATGATACCAGTGTCAGCTTTTACAATTCTATAATCTAGACCAACTTCATCAAATATTGCCTTATAGGCATCAAACATTTTCTTATAAGAAACATCTAATCCTTTCTCATCTGTGTCAAAAGAATAAGCATCTTTCATGACAAATTCTTTAACTCTAATTAGGCCAAATCTAGCTCTTGGTTCATCTCTAAATTTTGTTTGTATTTGATATAGATTAAAAGGCATATCTTTATATGATCTAATCATTGACTTAGAGGCATAGGCAAATAATTCTTCATGCGTTGGACCAAGTACCATATCCTTACCTGTTCTATCTTTTAACTTAAAGATAGAAGGGCCAAAGCCTTTTAGTCTTCCTGAGTTTTCATAATATTCACTAGCGATTAATGCAGGCATCTTAACTTCTTGACCTCCTGCATTATTCATGTGTTTTCTGATAATTTTTTCGATTTTTTCTTCAACTCTTAAACCTAGAGGAAGCATCATATAGATACCGGCACTAGTTTTTTTAATATAGCCAGCCTTTACAAGAAGGTTACCACTAGTAGAATCTTCATCTCTAGCATCTTCTCTTAATGTGAAAAAATAAGAATCTTTTAATTTCATAATAAGCTCCTAACTTTTTAAATTTTATCATATTTGAAAGGCTTTATTTGTGTTATATTAGTATAAATATAAAAGGAGCAACTATGGCAAAATTTTTTAAAGAAGAATCTAGAACTTTTAATGAATACTTACTTGTACCTGGCTTATCTACTAGAGAAAATACTCCAGCTAATGTTGACTTAACTACTCCTTTAGTTAGGTTTAAAAAAGGTGAAAAAAGCGAGATAGAATTAAAGCTACCAATGGTTTCTGCGATAATGCAATCAGTGTCAAACGATACAATGGCTATCGCTTTAGCTAAAGAGGGCGGTATTAGCTTTATCTATGGATCACAATCAATCGAAGAACAAGCTGAAATGGTTAGAAAAGTTAAGACTCATAAGGCTGGTTTTGTTATTAGCGATGCCAATGTTAAACCTGATAATACTATTCAAGAATTATTAGATGTTATTGAAAAAACAGGACATTCTACAGTTGCGGTAACTGATGATGGCAAAAACCATGGTGTATTAATGGGTTTAATTACTTCAAGAGACTATAGACTAGGCAGAGTTGATTTAAATGATAAGGTTTCTAATTATATGACTCCTATTGAAAAACTAGTATGTGGTCATGTTTCCTTAGATTTAAGTGCTTGTAATGACTTAATTTGGGAAAATAAGTTAAATACTTTGCCTATTATTGATGATGAAAATAGACTTGTTTATTTAGTATTTAGAAAAGACTATGAAGCTCATAAAGAATACCCTAATGAGCTATTAGATGAACATAAAAGATTTATTGTAGGAGCTGGTATTAATACTAGAGATTATGAACAAAGAGTTCCAGCTCTAGTTAAAGCTGGTGTTGATGTATTATGTATTGACTCATCTGAAGGCTTTACTGAGTATCAAAAAGACACTATCGCTTGGATTCATTCAGAATATGGTGGCAGAGTTAAAGTAGGCGCTGGTAATATTGTTGATGAAGAAGGATTTAGATTCTTAGCTGATGCAGGTGCTGATTTTA
>CAVGFC010000026.1:0-12966 GCA_963628775.1 Acutalibacteraceae bacterium | reverse complement strand
TATGGATTAAAGGGTGCAAGACGTGCTCCTCAATTCTCAAAGCGTTAATTTTATTCAAACACAGAGAAATACAAAACCACTCAATTTGGGTGGTTTTTTCTTAGTGATAGTTTAAAATATAAATAAAAAGAAAGAAGGCTTCCATTATGACTACAATTTCTTTTCATGTTAATGATGAAGAATCAAAATTAATTCATGACTATGTTTCAGTTAATAAATTAAATATGAGCCAATTTATTCGTGATGCTGTACTAGACGAAATAGAGAGTGACTTTGATTTTGATGAGGCACGTATTTTAGATGCGCTAAAAAAATCAGAACAAGAAAAGAAATATGATCATACAGAAGTATGGAAGATGCTTGGCGTTTAAATGTGTAAAGTATGGAAAAGTTAATATAAATATGTAGGAAATCCTGGATTTATGGGAAAATTCGATTTAGGTTTTTCTTGTAAAAATGTTAGGTAACTTTTATGAAACACGTACTAAATATAGTTTCGCTATTTTTTTAATATTTAACAAAGAAAAATGGAATGGCCTAATGAGTGCCATTCCATTCGATCATTTTTTCTTCTAATAAATTAAAGTTGCAATAAGCAAATTTAATTATGTTTGTCTGTTTTTGATAGTTGATAATACTTATAGTTTTACTAAAGATTGTTTCTTTCTTTCTTTTACAAAATTCATACTCTTTTGCCAGTAAATCTCGGTCCTTATGTTTACGTATATCAATTTCATGATAGCAGTTATTCGCAACAGGAATTGCTTTTTTTAAATCGACAACAGATAATAGTTTTTTAATTCTGCCATCGCCTATGTCTTTAATGATATCTGTTTTATGTACTTCATTTTGGTTAATATATTCATAAATAACTAAATAATCAATACCATTATTTTTTAATTTTAAATGTTTTGGTTTTGCAGAAGTTAAGGGAATGAAATAAGGGATTGAGTTATTGTGCATAATGATTCCTACATACGGTTTATTTCCGTAATCATGGCGTTGTTTATTCAAATAAACTTCCAAATCATAAGAATATAAGTATTTAATATAATCTATATCTATTGTATAAAATTTCACTTTAATCACATCCCCTTTCTATAAAATAAAAGGAAGGATTTGCATCCTTCCACACATTAACGCCCTACACTTATGGCGGTAGGAGCCGTACTGATCGGTAATTTCTACCTTCAACTAAATTATACACAATTAAGTGTTCAAGTCAATTGTTGTTGTTGATTTGAGCACTTGCCAGTTTACCTTGTGATGCAAGGATATAATTGCTTAAATTAAATACGAAGATTTTTAGTACAAAAATTATAAGTGGTCTAAATGTGGTAAAAAAAGAGAGATAAAGACCACTTATAATTTAATTTTTTAGATAATGTTGGTATAATTTAGCTATGAAAAGACTAATTGGAAGAGAAAAAGAATGCAAAAGGCTTGATAAATGTATGCAAGCTAAAACAGCACAGCTAATAGTTGTCTATGGTAGAAGAAGAGTTGGCAAAACTTATTTAGTAAATCATTATTTTAAGGATAATATCGCTTTTAAAATAACAGGTGCTTATGGCCAGAATAGAGACTTTCAACTTAGAAACTTTTCTGATGAGTTAAATAGACGTACTAAACAAAATAGCGCTATTCCAAAAGATTGGAGTGAAGCCTTCAATAAGCTAAGAGAATATATTGAAGGATTACCTAATAATAAAAAACAGGTCTTCTTTATTGATGAGATGCCTTGGCTTGATACTAGAAAATCAGGCTTTCTTGCGGCGTTTGAATATTTTTGGAATGATTATGGAACTAGTAAAGATAATTTGGTTTTTGTGATATGTGGATCAGCTACTTCATGGATGGTTGATAATATCGCAAATAATAAGGGTGGTTTATTTAATAGGCAAACATGTAGAATTTTCCTAGAGCCATTTACACTTGGACAAACTAAAGAGTTTTTATTATCTCAAGGTATAGATTGGTCTAATTATGATATTGCTGAATGTTACATGATAATGGGTGGCATACCGTATTATTTAAGTTTATTAGATAGTGATTTATCTTATGTTTCTAATATTGATAATTTGTTCTTTAGAAAAAAGGCAGAGCTTTGGGATGAATTTGATCATTTATATGAAACATTATTTAAAAATAGTGAAAGATATATTCAAATAATGGAATGTCTATCACAAAAAAGAAGTGGTTATACAAGAAAAGAAATAGCCGATAAGACAGGTATTGAACAAAATGGCAAATTAAGTAAAACTTTAGAAGATTTAATAAATTCTGGCTTTGTAAAGGTTTCTTCTTTTTATGGGAATAAGAAAAAAGAAGCGCTTTATCAATCATCTGATTACTATACTAATTTTTACTTTAGGTTTTTAAAGGATAATCATGGTAAAGATGAAAATTATTGGAGTAAGGCAATTGATAATCCTTCAAGAAAGAGTTGGGCTGGTTTTACTTTTGAACAATTATGTAAAGATCATGTCGATAAAATTAAAATGAAACTTGGTATTTCTGGTGTGTTAAGCGAAGAATATATATGGTATACAAAAGGTGATGAAGAGCTAGGTACAAGTGGTGCTCAAATTGATTTGTTGATTGAAAGAAGAGATAGAATAATCAATATATGTGAAATAAAATTTGCTTCTCAAGAATTTATAATTGATAAAGATTATGATTTAAAGCTTAGAAATAAAATAGAAGCATTTAGAAAAAGCACTTCAACAAAATATGGTATACAGCTTACTATGCTTACTACCTATGGTGTTAAGGAAAATAAATATAGCAGTATAGTTGGTAGTCAAGTTGTGCTAGATGATTTATTCAAATAATTATAAGTGGTCTAAATGTGCTTAAAAAAGTAAGATAAAGACCACTTATTTTTTATGAAAGAAAATAATCATTTTTTCATAGACTTTGAAATATCTTTCATATGACAAGTGAAAAATAATAAAATAATACTTGTAAGTTTTTTGAGGTGTTGTATGAAAAGAATATGGGAAAATATAGAACAAGATGCTTGTGGTATTGGAACTATTGTTAATATTGATGGCCATAAGGACCACAAAGTATTAGATGATGCGCTAAAAATTGTTGAAAAATTAGACCATCGTGCAGGACATGACGCAAGTGGTGAAGTAGGCGATGGCGTAGGTATATTAACCCAAATATCTCATAAGTTCTTTTTGAAGGAATGTAAAAAAATAGGGATTTCTTTAGGTGATGAAAGATCATATGGTATCGGTATGTTCTTTTTGCCAAGTGAAACTTTGCCATGTACATTTGCCAAAAGAATGTTTGAAGTAGTTGCCTTAAAAAATGGTTTAAAAGTACTAGGATGGCGTAAAGTGCCAGTTAATCCTGAAATATTAGGGCAAAAGGCTCTTGATTGTATGCCTAATATTGAACAAGTCTTTATTGATAAGCCAAAAGATGTTAATAAGGGTATAGACTTTGATCGTAAATTATATATTACAAGAAGAGAGTTTGAACAAGGAAGTGAAGATACTTACATCTGTTCTATGTCTTCTCGCACCATTGTTTATAAGGGAATGTTCTTGGTTAATCAATTAAGAGCTTTCTATAAGGATTTAAATGATGAAGATTATCAAACTGCTATTGCGATAGTTCATTCACGTTTCTCAACTAATACCACACCTAGTTGGCAAAGAGCTCATCCCTATCGTTTTATTGCCCATAATGGTGAGATTAATACCATCAGAGGTAATGCCGATAGAATGTTGGCTAGAGAAGAGACGATGTCTTCTGATTTATTAAAAGATGATTTAAATAAGATATATCCAATTATTAATACTAGTGGTTCTGATTCTGCAATGGTAGATAATACCTTGGAGTTTTTATATTACAGTGGTATGGATTTACCACTTGCGATGATGTTGATGATTCCTGAGCCTTTCAAACATAATTTGGCCATGGAACAAGAAAGAAGAGATTTCTATCATTACTATGCAACTATGATGGAACCATGGGATGGTCCTGCTGCCATTATTTTTTCTGATGGTGACAAAGTTGGAGCGACCCTTGACCGTAATGGGCTAAGACCTTCTAGATATTATGTAACTGATGATGGCCGCTTAATTTTGGCAAGTGAGGTAGGTGTACTTGATATTGATGATGGTCATATTATAAAGAAATCAAGGTTAATGCCAGGTAAGATGCTTCTTGTTGATACCAAACAAAAAAAGATATTGACTGATAAGGAAGTTAAACAAAAATATACAAGTGCTAAGCCTTATGGTGAATGGCTTGATATGAATTTGTTGCATCTTTCGGATATAAAGATTCCTAATAAGAAACCAATTGAATATAGTCAAAGCCAAAGAGATAAACTATATAAAGTATTTGGCTATAGCTATGAAGATGTCAAGAATGTTATTTTGCCTATGGCAACAAGTGGGGTTGAGCCAACATGTAGTATGGGTAGGGATATTCCTCTTGCGGTATTAAATGATAAGCCATCTTCTTTGTTTGATTATTTTCATCAACAATTTGCCCAAGTTACAAATCCTCCTATTGATTCAATAAGAGAAAAAGTTGTTACAGATACTACTGTCTATATTGGAAGTGATGGTAACTTATTAAGTGAGGAAAGTCAAAATTGTAAGGTATTAGAGGTAAATAATCCTATTTTAACAAGTCTTGATTTAATGAAGATTAGAACACTTAAAAAAGATGGTTTTAATACAGCTGATATTTCTTTACTTTACTATAAACATACTTCATTAAAAAAGGCCCTTGATTCTTTATGTGTGGAATGTGATAGAGCCTATAATAAGGGCGCTAATATTTTGATATTGTCTGATAGAGGTATTGATGAAAACCATGTCGCAATTCCTTCTTTATTGGCTGTTAGTGCTGTTGAAACTCATTTAGTTAATACTAAAAAAAGAACTAAGCTATCTTTAATAATTGAAACAGGTGAAGCAAGAGATGTTCACGGCTGTGCTGCTTTACTTGGTTTTGGTGCACGAGCTATAAATCCTTATTTAGCCCAAGATTGTGTAGTTGAACTAATTGAAAAAGGCATGCTTAATAAGGATTATCATTCGGCTATAGATGACTATAATGAAGCTTTACTTTCAGGAATTGTTAAGACAGCTGCTAAAATGGGTATTTCTTGTATTCAATCTTATCAATCATCTAAGATCTTTGAGGCTTTAGGATTAGATAAAGAATTTGTGGAAACTTATTTCCCAGGAATATCTTGGAAAGTAGGTGGTTGTACAATTAAAACTATTGAAGATATGGTTATTAAAAACCATAATAAGTCATTTGATTCTTTAGGACTTAATGTTGATACAACTTTAGATTCTATTGGCTACCATGGTTTAAGAAGTAATGATGTGGCCAATGAGCATTTATATTCTCCTGATGTTATTGTTGCGCTTCAAAGGGCAGTAAGAGATGGAAACTATGATGAATTTAAGGAATATACTGCTTTACTACATAAAAAGAAAGCTCATACTTTGCGTGATGAATTAGATTTTGAATATAAAAATAAAGCTATCCCCCTAGAAGAGGTAGAATCAGTTGAATCAATTGTTAAACGTTTTAAGACTGGTGCTATGTCTTTTGGTTCTATTTCTAAAGAAGCTCATGAGACCATGGCAATTGCGATGAATACTATTGGTGGCAAAAGTAATACTGGTGAAGGTGGCGAAGAAGAAGAACGTTTTGGTACTATAAAAAATTCCGCCATTAAACAAGTTGCCTCTGGTAGGTTTGGCGTTACTTCAGCTTATTTAAATAGCGCAAGTGAAATTCAAATAAAGATGGCACAAGGGGCAAAACCTGGAGAAGGGGGACATTTACCAGGGGTAAAGGTTTATCCTTGGGTTGGTAAGACTAGGTATTCTACACCAGGTGTTTCTTTAATATCACCTCCTCCGCATCATGATATTTATTCAATTGAGGATTTGGCTCAACTTATCTATGATTTAAAAAACGCTAATCATAAGGCACGTATTTCGGTAAAACTGGTATCAGAGGCAGGTGTTGGTACGGTTGCCAGTGGTGTCGCCAAGGCAGGTGCTCAAGTAATATTAATTTCAGGATTTGATGGGGGAACAGGTGCTGCACCTTTGTCTTCCATCCATCATGCAGGTATGCCTTTAGAATTAGGCTTGGCTGAGGCTCAACAATCACTAATTGAAAATGGTCTAAGAGAGAAAGTAATCATTGAAACTGATGGTAAGTTAATGAGTGGAAGAGATGTGGCAATCGCTTGTCTTTTAGGTGCTGAAGAATTTGGCTTTGCGACTGGTCCTCTTGTTTCAATGGGTTGTATGATGATGAGAGTGTGTTCTAAGGATACTTGTCCATTTGGTATCGCAACTCAAAATGAAGAGCTTAGAAAACGTTTTAAGGGAAAGCCTGAATATGTTATTAATTTTATGAAGTTTATTGCGATGGACTTACGTGAAATTATGGCTGAATTAGGTTTTCATACAATTGAAGAAATGGTTGGTAGAAATGATTGTCTAAAGGTAAAAGATGAAAGTAATATTCATTTAAGTAGACTTGTTAATAGAGACTACTCAAATGCATTACATCGTCACTTTGAGAAAAGTGAGGTATTTGATTTCCATCTAGAAAAGACCATTGATGAAAAAGAATTAATTCCTTCTTTTATGCCTTATATTGAAAAAAAGATAGGGTATAAGCATTCAATAAATGTATCAAGCGTTAATCGTACTACTGGTACTTTACTTGGTTCTTTAATTACGGAAAAATTTGGAAGTACTTTAAAAGAAGATACTTATGTCATTGAGTGTAAGGGTGGTGGAGGCCAATCATTTGGGGCCTTTATTCCTAAGGGTATGTCTTTATATCTAAAAGGAGACGCTAATGACCATGTTGGTAAGGGCTTATCTGGCGGCAAGATTGTAGTTACACCAAGCGATAATTGTAAATTTGATCCTAGTGAAAATATCATTGTGGGCAATGTTGCCTTATATGGAGCTACAAGTGGTAAGGCATATTTTGAGGGTATTGCCGGGGAAAGATTCTGTGTAAGAAATTCTGGTGCTCAAGCTGTAGTAGAGGGGTGTGGTGACCATGGTCTTGAATATATGACAGGTGGTAAGGTTGTAATACTTGGTAGAGTTGGCAAAAACTTTGCGGCTGGCATGTCAGGTGGTATCGCTTATGTCTTAGACAGAGATCATGATTTATATAAGAAGCTTAACAAGGGTCTAGTTACTATGCATGAGGTTTTAGATAAGCTTGATAGGCAACAATTAAAGGAGATAATTGAAGACTATTATAAGGAAACTAATAGTTTAAAGGCCAAAGAGATTTTGGATAATTTTGATAGATGTGCAAGTGACTTTAAAAAGATTGTGCCAAATGATTATGCTAAGATGTTGGCAGCTATATCACATTTTGAGGAACAAGGAATAGATAATGAAAAGGCGCAATTAGAAGCGTTTCAAATGATTAAGAAGGGGGCTTAATATGGGAAAGATGGATGGATTTCTATTATATGATAGACAAGATAATAATACAGTTTCACCACTTGAGCGTATTAAAAACTTTGATGAATTTCATGTTCAAATAAGTGATGATGAAAGAAAGAAACAAGCTGCTAGATGTATGGATTGTGGTGTTCCTTATTGTCAATCTGCTTTAAAGCTTAAGGGAATGGTAACAGGTTGCCCCTTACATAATTTAATTCCTGAGTGGAATGATGAGGTATATAAGGATAATTTAAATCACGCTTTAACTAGGCTTTTAAAAATGTCTTCTTTTCCTGAGTTTACTTCAAGGGTATGTCCTGCCCTTTGTGAAAAGGCTTGTTTAAATGGAGTTAATGGTAATCCTGTTACCATTCATGAAAATGAGTATTACATAATTGAAAGTGCCTTTAAAAAGGGACTTGTTAAACCTTTGATTCCAAGTGTTAGAACTGATAAAAGTATTGCGGTTGTAGGATCTGGTCCTGCAGGTCTTGCGGTAGCTGATAGATTGAATAAACGTGGACACAATGTGGAAGTTTTTGAAAGAGAAGATAGAATCGGTGGCCTTTTGATGTATGGCATCCCTAATATGAAGCTTGATAAATCAATAATCGATAGAAGAAAGAAACTGATGGAAGAAGAAGGTGTTATTTTCCATACAGGTATTGATATCACAAAGAAAGAGGCTGATATATTACTTAAGGATTATGATGCGATAGTGCTTGGCTGTGGGGCTAAGAAGGCTAGGTCTTTAAGTATTGAAGGCATTGATAACACGGATGGTGTATATTATGCGGTTGATTTTCTTACTTCTACGACAAAGAGTCTATTAAATAATGATTTAAATTATATAAGTGCTAAAGATAAAAATGTTGTTATCGTAGGTGGTGGCGATACTGGTAATGATTGTGTTGGAACATGTATTAGACACAAATGTAAGTCAATCACTCAACTTGAAATGATGCCAAAACCACCAGTAGAGAGAACAAGTGATAATCCTTGGCCTGAGTGGCCTAAGGTTTTAAAGACTGACTATGGTCAACAAGAGGCTATAGCTTTATTTGGCCAAGATCCTAGAATCTTTGAGACTACTGTTAAAAAACTAATTAAAGAAGATAATAAGTTAAAGGAAATTGAAATAGTTCAAACTAAGTTTATAGATGGAAAGTTAACTGAGCTTGAAGGAAGTGAAAGGATAATTCCTTGTGACTTATTGATTATTGCGGCTGGTTTTGTGGGTTTTGAATCATATGTTAAAGAGGCCTTTAATATAGAAACTACACCAAGAAATACTGCTTTGACAAAAGAGGATAGCTATCAAACAAGTATCGATAAGGTCTTTACTTGTGGTGATATGCATAGAGGTCAATCCCTTGTTGTATGGGCTATTGATGAAGGAAGAAGATGTGCAAAACAAGTAGATGAGTATCTAATGGGTTATACAAATCTAGAATAAGAATAATAAAAGCCGCTTGTGTTAAGAAATTCGATATCCAGATTAAAATTTAATATGCAAATAAAATATTTTTACAAGTATATAATTGTCGTATAAAGGAATGGAAAAAATGATACCTAGAGATTTAGATAAATTTGGTGGTTACTTTATGGTTTTGCCATGCGATTTTAGAAATCCTAACGCTCCACAAAATGAACCGTACTTGTATATAAGAGAAGATTGCCCAGCAGATATAAGAAAAGAAATAGAAAAAACATGGGAGAAGGTTTACAAGGAAACCAAAGAACGTCACAAAAACGGATTATTTACATCAAAAGATTATTTTTAAATAATAAATATCTAATAGACGCTGAAAAAGGCGTCTTTTATATTACGAAAGCATACTTTACTAAAAATAGTACTTGAACATTTGTTTAATGTTCATTAAAATAGTTAGGTACCTAAGGAAAATATATTATGCAAGTAGGAAGACAAATTAATAAGATTTCAAATTATTTAAGAAGAAGATCACAAAAAACGCAAGAAAAGATTGGTCTTACAAACAATCAAGCTTTAGTGCTTGACTATATCATGACAAGTGAAGGTCCAGTTTATCAAAAAGACATTGAGAAAGAATTTGATTTAAGATCAAGTTCGGCAACTGAGTTAATTGGTGGTATGGAAGAAAAGGGTTGGATTGAAAGAGTTACTAGTTCTAGTGATAAGCGCTTAAAAGAGATTGTTTTTAAGGATAATAGTGATGTTGTTAGAAATAGCATCAAAAATGAGATATGTACTACTGAAAAACAATTAATTAAGGGTATTGATAAAAAAGATTTAGAAGTTTTTATGAAGGTTACAAATAAGATGTTAAAGAATTTGGAGGAAAAAGATGAACGATAGTAAATGGATGATAGAAGATAAAATATCCGATGTAGTTAAAAAAATGGCTATACCAAGTGTTATTTCAAGTTTAGTAACAGTTGTTTATAATATGGCAGATACTTTCTTTGTAGGGCAAACTGGCGATCCTTTACAAGTTGCGGCTGTTTCATTAACAAATCCGATATTTATTTTATTTATGGCAGTTGCTAATATGCTTGGTACTGGTGGTAGTGCACTCGCTAGTAGAGCGCTTGGTAAAAATGATGAAGAAAAGGCTAAGAATATATCTAGCTTTGTGACTTATTTTGCTGTTTTGGTTGGTGTTGTATTTTGTGTTGTGTTGTTGTTATTTCAAAATAGTATATTAACTTTATTTGGAGCTAATGTAGATACATTAGATTTAGCTAAAGGCTATACACTATATATTGCCGTTGGTGCACCATTTATTATTTTTTCAGCAGCTGCAAGTTTTATTGTAAGAGCGGGTGGTGATAGTAAACAAGCCATGGTAGGTAATATGATAGGCACAATCATCAATATTGTCTTAGATCCTGTCTTTGTATCTGTATTAAATAAAGGTGCAGCAGGTGCGGCTATTGCGACAACTATTGCCAATATAATTGCGAGTGTTTATTATATTTATTACTTTGAAAAGAAGTCTAAGATTATGTCTATACGTTTTAAGTATTTTTCTTTTAATGTATGTAAAGATATTTGTATATCAGGACTACCAATGGCTCTGTTTTCAAGTTTGATGAGTGTTTCAACAATTATCACTAATTTAATATTAGCTAATTATGGAAACAGTGCTATTGCGGCAGCTGGTATTGTGTTTAAGGCTAATATGTTTGTAAGTTTCTTACAAATGGGCATCGCTAATGGTGTTCAACCAATACTTGGCTATTGTGTTGGTGCTTGTGAAAAAGAGCGTTTTAAAGAAGTTGAGTCATATACTAAGAAGTGTTGTTTGTTATGTGGCTTTATATTATCAGCTTTATATATCATCTTTAGTAAAAATATCATTAGTGTATTTATAAATGATTTAGAAACTATTAGTTATGGTGTTCCGCTTTTAATTGGCTATACATTATCAGGACCATTTATTGGTATGTTGTTTATGAATATGAATGTCTTACAAACTCTAAATTATCCTTTACCTGCAACAATTCTATCTTTATGTAGACAAGGTTTATTGTTTATTCCATTATTGTTTATTCTTAATATGTTATTTAGCTTTAATGGTGTATGTATAGCTCAATCGCTAACCGACGCGTTAGTAATTATTTTATCGTTTGTGTTTAGAAGAAAAGTTTTGTCTAATATCTAAAAGAGTATAATAGGTCTTATGATTAAAAAGATCACAGACTTATTGATTGAAATTATATATAGAGCACATAGTTATTTATTAAGTTTAAATGACGCACATGAAGCTATATTTACTGATAAGGAACTACATTTTCTTATCATTGGAATACTTGGAGTGGCGATGCTTATGGTGTTTTATCCCTTGTTTAAGTGGATGGCTAAAAAGCATTTAACACTTTTAATTGCTTGGTTTTATGTGTTTACGGTACTGGTGGTTATTACTTTTGCGATAGAAATAGCCCAATGGTATTCAAATACTGGGACTATGGATTTTAAAGATATAGTGGCAGGTTTAGCGGGTTATTTCTTGATGTCATTTATTTTTATACTTATTGTGCTTATTATTGAATTATTAAGGGAAAGAAAAAGAAGGGTTTAATTCCTTCTTTTAGATTAGTCAAATACTACAACTAGTAGCATCTTAAATTTTTCTTGGCCAAATACTGCATGTGGGTGTTTGGCAGGCATCACAATTGATTCACCTTCATGTAGTAGATAATCTATGCCATCAATAGTGATTTTACCTGTTCCATCAAGGCAGGTTACAAAGGCATCACCACCTGATTCATGAGTAGAAATTTCTTCGTCTTTATCAAAGGCGAATAAGGTAATACTCACATGGCCATTTTGAGCAAGTGTTTTAGATACTACTTGTCCATCTTGATACTGTACTTCTTCTTTTAGAGTAAGTATCTTAGCTTTATCCATATTTTTAATCATTTTAATCTCCTTAGTTTTCGTATATTGGATACTTATGACATAATTTTATAACACGATCTCTAATTTCATCTTGTTTACTATCATAATTATGTACTGTTTCATAAATTAGGTCAGCTATTGTGCTCATGTCTTCTTCTTTAAATCCACGTGTTGTAATTGCGGCAGTTCCTATTCTTACACCACTTGTAACAAATGGGCTTCTTGGATCATTTGGGATGGCGTTTTTATTCAAGGTGATATAAACGCTATCACATCTATTTTGTAGTTCTTTACCCGTTATATCTAGATTTGTTAAATCAAGTAGTAATAAGTGATTGTCAGTTCCATCTGTTACTAGTTTAAAGCCTTTTTCTTTTAAACTTTTAGCAAGCTCAGAGCAGTTTTTAACAATTTGATTTTGATAGTCTTTAAAGCTAGGTTCAAGCGCTTCCTTAAAGCATACTGCCTTACCAGCAATTATATGTTCTAGTGGTCCACCTTGAGTTCCTGGGAAGATGGCTTTATTGAAGTTAAATTTTTCATTTACTTCATTACTTGAAAGGATTACACCACCTCTTGGTCCTCTTAGGGTTTTATGGGTTGTGGTTGTGACAACATGGGCATATGGAAATGGGCTAGGGTGAAGACCTGTTGCGACAAGTCCTGCAATATGGGCCATATCGACCATAAGATAGGCACCTACTTCATCAGCTATTTCTCTAAACTTTTTAAAGTCAATGGTTCTAGGATAGGCACTTGCACCCGCAACAATTAATTTTGGTTTGCATTCTTTGGCAATTCTTAATACTTCATCATAGTCGATTAAGCCATTTTCATTGACGCCATATGGCACAGCATTAAAATATGAACCTGAGAAATTAACAGGGCTACCATGGGTTAAGTGCCCGCCAGTGTCAAGTGACATGCCCATAAAGGTGTCATTTGGTTTTAGCATCGCAAAAAATACTGCCATATTAGCTTGAGCACCAGAATGAGGTTGTACATTAGCGTATTCACAATTAAATAGTTTCTTTACTCTTTGGGTAGCTAATTCTTCAATGATGTCGACGTTTTCACATCCTCCATAATATCTTTTATGTG
>CAVGFC010000025.1:0-14430 GCA_963628775.1 Acutalibacteraceae bacterium | reverse complement strand
TAGCGACAGCTGTTGTTAAAAAACGCACTGATTGGAAAAGTTCTGGCATATTAGGAACATTACCAGATACCATCATTACCGCCATCGCCTCACCTATTGCCCTACCAATACCCAGTACAATAGATGTAATAATTCCACTTTTCGCCGCAACCACACTTACCTTAAAATAAGTTTCAATCTCACTTGCACCAAGTGCTAAAGATGCATCTTCATATTCTTTTGGCACCGCATCAAGTGCAGTAATACTAACTTTTATGATTGAAGGAAGTATCATGATGGCAAGCACAATAATTGCCGCAAATAAACTAGATCCATCTGGAATATTAAATATTTTTCTAATACTTGGAACAAGAATCAACATGCCTACTAGACCATATACAACTGAAGGTATGCCTGCCAGCATGCTTATAGAACTTGATACAATCTTTTTTACTTTACTATTTGCGATCTTTGACAAATATACTGCACAAAGAAAGCCAACAGGAACACCAATCACAATTGCTCCACATGTTCCATATATACTTGTTAAAATAAATGGCAAGATGCCATAGCTTGGCTCAGAATATGTTGGTGCCCACTTAATTCCAAACATAAACTTTGTAAAGCCAATTTCTTTAATTGCAGGAATACCAGCAATAATTAAATATATCGAAATCAAAAGAACACAAGCTACGGTAATTAATCCAAGTATTAAAAAGATTCCATGTATAATATCTTCTTTTATTCTTTTTGTTTTCATAATGAACAAAAGAGGGCCTAAGCCCTCAATCCCCTTTTATCTACTAGTTAGCAGCAACACAACCTGCAGCTGTAATGATTTCATTAGCATCGCTACTTGTTGCGTAGTCAAAGAACTTTTGGGCAGCACTTGATAGACTTACACCTTCTTTAGTTACTAGAACAAATGGTCTTTGAATTGCATATGTTCCATCTTTAATAGTATCTTCACTAGCTGTAACACCATTTACGCTTAAGGCCTTAACACTATCCTTAACAGAAGCTAAAGAAGCATAACCAATTGCGTCTGGATTTTGTGAAACAGTAGTAATAACATCACCAGTACTTGTTAGTTCTTGTCTATATTGACACTTATCAGCAGTACCTGTAATTGATTCAAAACCATCTCTTGTACCACTTCCAGCTTCTCTACCAATTAAGACGATTTCAGCATCATTGCCGCCTAATTCTTTCCAATTAGTAATTTCACCTGTATATACCTTAGCTAAATCCTCAAGTGAGATATCAGTTACAGGATTATCATTATTTACAATAATAGCGATACCATCATAAGCTAAAACAGTTTCAACTAAGCCATTTGCCTTTTCTTCATCTTTTAAAGCTCTTGAAGATAAGCCAATATCACATCTACCTTCGCTTACTGCTGTAATACCACTACCAGATCCTGTTGGATTATATGTAAATGTTACGCCTTCATTGTTTGCCATAAATGATTCACCTAAGGCACCAATTACTTTTTCCATTGAAGTTGAACCATCAGTAGAAACGCTTCCGCTTTCACTTGTTGATGAATCAGCTGTTGCATCTGAACTTTCATTATTTGTCTTACTTCCACAAGCTACTAAGCTTAACATTAAGACAAATACAATACTTAACTTAATAATCTTTTTCATTTTTATCCTCCATAGGTTTTCCCTACAACAACTAATATAAAAAACGCATGTAAAGGATAAATATCTATTACTGTAAAAAGATTGTAAAAGAAAAATGCATATTTCTATGCATCTTTCATCAAGGCATTATTGAATAACCACCATCTACAAGTAGGCATTGGCCAGAGAAATAACAACTATCAGGTCCTGCTAAGAACGCAACAACTGGAGCGATATCATTTTCAGGATCACCAAGTCTTCTCATTGGTTGTTGTTGTAAAATAGCTTGATACTTTTCAGGGAACTTCTTTGCCCATTCTTTGGCAGCAGGAGATTCAGCACCTGGCAAGCAACAGTTTACACTAATGCCATATTGTCCCCATTCCTTAGCTGCAATCTTTGTAAGGCCTCTAATTGATTCCTTATTAGATGCATAAGCTAATTGACCTGCATAACCAAACATACCTGTAGCACTAGCGAAGTTAATGATTCTACCTTCGTGTTGTTCCTTCATATATGGAAAACATGCTTGCATAAAGTTAAGTGAACCAATTGTACCAGTAGACCAAGCAAGATACATATTTTCATAGGTAGTTTCTTCAACTGGTGCATTAGGTGGAATTGATTGAGCATTATTAATCATTACATCAACCGTACCAAATGTTTCAACTGTTTTCTTAACAACTTCATTAACCGCATCTCTATCAGCAGTATTGCAAGAAATTGCGATAGCCTTACCACCTAAGTCTTCAATTTCCTTAGCAGTTTGGCTAATAGGATCAATACGTCTACCAACACAAACAATCTTTACGCCTCTTTTAGCAAGACATAAGGCGATACCTTTACCAATACCTTGTCCAGCACCAGTGATAATAGCAACTTTTTCATTTAGCTGTTTCATTTATTTGTCTCCTTTCATGAAATTTAGCCACAACGTAATTATATAATGTAAGCGCTTTTATTTGTTAAAAAGTTATCAATACATAAAGATAATAAAAAAATCGATAGAATTAACTATCGATCTTAGTATTTATATTTTTTATGAAAGAAATTATTTTTCGATGCTGTTAACAACCTTTTTCTTTACCACTATTGCGCATGCAAGAGCGATTAAACTAATAAGTGCAGCAGCCTTAAAAGCAGTAGAGAAATTACCATTAGCGCCAAGCTTTACCGCAAGTTGAGGTCCTATTAAACCCGCAAAACCAAACGCTAGATACATAACACCATAGTTTTCAGTTACATGCTTTGTACCAAATAAATCAGCTGTAATTGGAGTAATAGTACTACCAAAACCACCATAACAACATGCCGTAACCGCAAGACATATTACAGTTAAAACTTGACTACTAGAAATAGAGGCAACAATCATCGCAATAACTGGTAAACCACAAATGATTGATAAAGTAACATACTTATCAAAGTGGTCAGTTACAGTACCCCATAAGAATCTGCCAAGCATTGACATACAAGACATAATTGAAACATATACAGCTGCTTCTGTAGGTGACAAAGCATAGCCTTCTTGCATGATTGAAGAAACTTGTGAGATAACCATCATACCTGATGTACAACCAAACGCAAAGGCGATTAGTGCTACATAGAACATGCTGGTTTTAACCATTTCACCTCTTGTTAAATCAGGAAGATTTGTCTTAACACCTTTCTTACCACTAGCTTTAACAAGTGATGCCTTATATTCAAGATAATCATCATCAAATGTTCCAATAAAGAAAGAAGCGACACCAATCACCACAAGAGCGATAACACCAGCGATAGTAGTAGCTGTAGCTAAAGACTTACTTGAAATGATATTGGCAAGTACTGGTGACCAAATAATAGCGGCACCACCATAAACACCCGCAATAATTCCAGATACCACACCTCTTTTATCAGGATAAATAGTATTGATATAGCCCATCATTGTTGGATAAATTAAGCCAGAGCCAATACCTGTGCCTAAGCCAAAAGATAAATAGAAAATAGCCATATTGGTTGTTCTACCTGAAATAATATAGCCAAGTCCAAATAAGATAGTACCAATTAAAATTGTCTTTTTAGGTCCTAACTTTTTAGTAAATGAACCAAATATCGAAGGAGACATTGTACTTGCGACAACGGTTACTGTATAGCACAATACAACAGTTGACTTAACACTATCACCACCTAAATTTTGTACAAAAGGGCTTTGTAATACTGACCAAGTATAGGCAAGTCCTACCACAAAAGCCGCAATTAAACAAACGATAAAATATGAAGTTCTCTTTTTATCTAAAGAACTATAATCCTTATTCATTTTCATCCTCCTTGTCCCATTGTTCCATGACCTTAGTCATTTGGATAATACGCTTACTACGCTTTTCAACATATTTATCAATATCGCCCCACTTTAGAGCACCTTCATGAGCCTTACAACCAGTTTTACCTTCTTTTAATAGTTTTTCACCATAAGGAATGGTTTCACTATCATTACATAATGACTTTAAAACGCCACCCTTGGCAACCGTCATAGGAATCTCTAGTCCTACAAAATCCCATAAAGCCAGTGGCCCCTCAAAGCCCCAACGCAAGCCATCGGTATAACGCATGGCGTTTTCAGCATCTTCAGCACTTATCCAACCTTGATCAATCATGTAATACATTTCTCTAATGATTGTTGTAGCTAATCTATTTACCACAAAGCCTGGAATAAATTTGGTAAGAACAGCTGGTTTTTTACCCACTGACTCAAGTAGAGATCTAGTTATATCAACAGTTTCTTGACTAGTCTTTTCACCACATACTACTTCAATCAATTTCATTAAATGAGGTGGATTAAACCAATGCGCAATAATTAATCTTTCAGGATTATCTACACAATCCTTACATACATTAAAAATATCCATACCAGAAGTATTACTAGCGAGCACAATATCCTTACGACATATATTGTTTAAATTCGCATATAAATCATGCTTTGCGCTTGGATTTTCCGCAATTGTTTCAAACACGAAATCTACTTCTTTGCCAATATCAGCTAACTTATCAGTTGTTAAACAATATAGATTCTTGTTTAATTCTTCCCGATATTTCTCATCTGCCATACCATCTTTAATTAGATTATCAATAGCCTTATTCATCTTTTCCTTAGCGCTATCAAGAGTTTCTTGATGCCTACAAGATAAATAAGTTTTATGACCACTTGCGGCAAAAACTTGTGCAATACTATTGCCCATCGTTCCTGCACCTACAACCAAAATTGTAAAATCTTTTACTTCTTTCATATATTAACCTCCATGAGAATGTTATCACGTTCACAAAGTTACTATAATATATTTTATTAAATGGTGTTAGAATATATCTAATATGAATTCCCAACAACTAAAATGCTTTATAGCAGTAGCTGATAAACTAAGTTTTACTAAAGCTAGTGAGATGTTATTTTTATCGGTACCTACTGTAACTCATCATATTAAAAGTCTAGAATATGAACTAAATACCACTTTATTTATTAGAAATAAACATCAAGTTTCTCTAACTTTAGATGGCAAAAACTTTTATAATCAAGCTTCCAACATTTTAAAAATAGAAGAAGCCTTTAAAAAAGATTTATCTAATAAACAAAAAACGATAAAAGTATTATGTACTTCCTATAGTGAATTAAGTTTATTAACTGAAGTTTTTAATGAACTAAAAGATTATAAGCCAGATATCAGCGTAAAAGATTATGGAAAGGCTCTATATGAACTAAAACATCTAGACAGCGATTTAATGCTTGGAAGTGACAATATGATTCTTGAAGAAAAAGAACTTGTACTAAAAACATCTAAGAGTGTTACTTCTTATCTCATACTTAGAAAAGATGATCCCTTAAACCAAAAAAAGAAAATCTATTTTAAAGATTTAGAAGATAAAACAATTATTAGATTAAATAATATTCTTATCCCCTTTTATTCAAGAAATAAGATTAAAGATTTGATTAATATTCACTCAGGAAGAATAGATGATTTAATTTGTGATGATGAACTTGTAAGCTTGGCTTTAATCAAAATGAATAAAGGTGTTGCCATAATTCCTGAATACCGCATACCTAAGCATTTAGATGATTGTCTTACTATAAGATCTATTGAAGAAAACGAGCCTTTTAAATATGGGCTCATTATTAAACAAGATAACAACTCAAGTAATATTCAAGACTTTTTAAAAGTATTTGATAAAGTATTGAAGAACTATTGTTTTAATGAAGATATCTTAAAGACAAAATAGTAATTACAATTATTTCAAAAATAAGTAAAATAGAACATATTCTAAATAACTTAACTTGCCTTTTTAAATAAGAAATAAGTGCGATCGCAAAAAGCGCAATTAGTTCAACCAAAAGTAATACAATAATAAAAATGTTGTTCAATAAAAAATCTGTAAGCATATTTAGATTATAATATTACATATGTACAAAATAAAGGGCGAAGTTATACATGGACGCGGCAATGGCAAAAAAGTAGGAATGCCTACTGCCAATCTAGACATCAAAGATGTTCAAATAGAATATGGTGTCTATGCTTGCTATGTATATGTTAAAGACAAAAAATATCTTGGTGTATGCAACATAGGAATCAGACCTACTGTTGATAGTCAAAAAACAATTGAAGTTAATATAATTGACTTTGATGAAGATATATATGGTGAAATCATTACAATTGAACTAATTTCAAAATTAAGAGACATTGTAAAATTTAATTCTTTACAAGAAGTAAAAAAACAAGTAGATAAAGACATTATTAAAACAAGGGAGTTATTATCATGAATGAAGAAAAACTATTAAAGGCTATTGAAACCAATGCGCGTTACAACTTAAAAGACTTAGCTAGAGAGCTAGATACAGATGAAAATGAAGTCAATAAAACTATTAAAGAACTAGAAGATAAAAAAGTAATATGTGGCTACCATACAATCATCAACTATGACAAAACAAATGGCGAAGAAGTAACAGCGGTTATTGAAGTAGGCTGCACTCCTAGAAGAGAATCGGGATATGATGACATCGCTAAAGAAATCTATTCATATGATGAAGTATCAACAATGTATCTAATGTCTGGTAAATCAGAATTCATCGTTATTATAAATGGCAAAACAATGAAAGAAGTTGCCAGCTTTGTTGCCCACCACTTAGCACCAATTGATGGTGTTACTAGAACGGAAACTTATTTTATCTTATCTAAATATAAAGTTGAAGGTGTTGTTATTAATGGTGACAAGAAAAAAGATGATCGTTTGATGGTGAAACTATGATAAGTGATTATTTAAATAAGAGAATTAAAGATATACCAACAAGCGCTATTGGTGAGTTACAAGAACTATGCGCTGCTTCAAAAGATATTATTCCTTTATCTATTGGCGAACCTGACTTTGATACGCCATGGCACATAAGAGAAGAAGCAATTTATGCCCTAAAAAACAATAGAACACACTACACTGTTTCAAGTGGCCTAAATCAACTAAGACAAGAAATAGGAAACTATCTAAATAGAAGATTTGATTTAGAATATAGTGAAAATGAAATAATGGTTACAGTTGGAGCAAGTGAGGGAGTTGATATCGCACTAAGATGCTTACTTAATCCAAAAGATGAAGTAATCACATTAAAACCTGCTTATGTTGCCTATGAACCACTTATAACTTTAAGTGGTGGTGTTTGTAAATCAATTGAATTAAAAGAAGAAAATGATTTTAAATTAACACCTGTTGATTTAAAAAACGCAATCACACCAAAGACCAAAGTCTTATTAATGAACTTTCCAAGCAATCCTACAGGTGGGGTAATGAATAAAGATGACTTAGATAAAATTGTTCCTATTATAAAAGAAAATAATATCTTTGTCTTGTCAGATGAAATATATGCTGAATTAACATATGACTCAAAACATATTTCAATCGCTTCCTATCCTGAAATAAGAGATCAAGTATTATTAATTTCAGGATTCTCTAAAGCCTTCGCAATGACTGGTTGGCGTCTTGGGTATCTTTGTGGCAACAAAGAAATAATTGATGTCTTTAAAAGCATTAGAGACTATTCAATCATGGGACCGGCAACATTTGTTCAATATGGTGGTATTGAAGCCATGAGAGGTGGCGATAACGATATTGAAAAAATGAAACTTGAATTTGAAAGAAGAAGAAACTATGTTGTCTCAAGACTAAATGAAATGGGTCTTAAATGTGCTAAGCCAAAAGGTGCTTTCTATTGTTTCCCTAATATCTCTTCTACAGGTTTAAATGGACATGATTTCTCTATTAGACTTGTAAAAGAAAAAGGCGTAGCCGTAGTACCTGGTGTCGCCTTTGGTGAAAATGGTGAAAATAATATTCGTATTTCTTACGCTTCTAAAATGGAAGATTTAAAAGAAGCTCTAAATAGAATTGAAGAATTTGTGAATGAACTTAAAAAGTAGGATATTTCCTACTTTTTTAACTTTGTGTACTTTCATTAGGCATTTGTCCATTAAAGTTGTTTGGGCCACCACCAAAGCCACCACCTTGAGGGCCCATGCCACCACCATTCATACCAGCATTTCCATAACTTGATACAATTTCTTCAATAGAATAAGAGAAACTATCATCATCTATTTGAATAGTTACGGTATCACCTACTTCAAGTTTATCTGAGGCAAACAGAATTGAATTAAATGATTTAACAGCGCTTGTAGTAAATATGATATTACCATTACTATCAGTTATAGTAATACTTGAACCCTTTGTATAAGTACTATCAAGATTATATAAAACAGAAACAGTATTACTATCACTTGAGAAGTTTTCAGCCATGCCTGACATGCCTATCGCAATAACATCGCCACCATTAATCAAGGCCGAAGAATCAAAGTCAAGAGCACCATCGCCATCATTATCAGCTCCAAATACGGTAATGTTACCACCTTCTATTTGAATATCACCATTTGAATCTATGCCATCGCCTTCAGCATTTACATAGATGTTTCCACCATTTATTCTAAGCAAAGAATAGCCATCTGTTTTACTTGCGGCATTTATACCATCATCGCTTGCGATTATGGTAATATTGCCACCATTTATTGTAATCTTTGCGCTTTCTAGTCCTTCATATGATTTATTGATTTTGATATTGCCATCATTAATAATCAAACTTGTATAAGCAGTGATTGCGTCATCACCACTGTTGATATTTATATCACCACCATTTATTGTGATTATGCCCAAATCTTCATCTTCATCATTATTAGACTTTAAACTATCTTTACCACTTGTTATATTGATAGTTCCGCCATTAACAGTTAAATGATCCTTACCTACAATGCCAGTTGAATTAACCGTTACATTATATGTGCCACTATTGATTGTTAGATCATCTTTAGAAACAATACCATGTTTATAATTACCATTAACTGTTAAACTGCCATTACCTGTTAAGATTAAATCATCTTTAGAATAAATAACCGCATCAACATTGTTTTCATCTATTTGGGTATATGTATCACCATCACTTAAATAATTATCGCTTCCATCAGCCAAAGATATTGTGCACATACTTGCATTTTTAATATAGATAGCCGCAAAATTACTTGCGCTAATGTTTACACCATCTAAAACCAGTTTTACATCGCCTTGGCTATCAATAATAATACTGCCATTAAGTTCACCACTTAAGACATAGGTGCCAGCCTTATTAATGGTTAAATTTTCATCACCACTTAAGACAACATTAATTTCATCTTGAGTTTCATTTGAATAAATAATCGCATCACATCCACATAGCAGCATCAATAAAGATAGAACAGCTATGATTTTTTTTATCATAATTCTTCTCCATATTTATCAAGTGCACAAAGTATTTCTAGATTACCATTTCTCTCTCTTAACTCATCTATCATTGACTTTATTGAACTTGTATCTTTCATATTAATATCATATTCAATTCTAAATAAACTACCAAGATTTACCGTCTTAACTGAAACTAATTTGTAGCCTCTAGAATATTTATTTAATACTTCATCAAAGATTCCTTCATAGTTTAAAGATTCAGGAACCGTTATCTTTAACTTACAATGCCCTTTATCATCACCAAAATTAGTGACTTTCATAATTAATGCGATAAGAAGTACTATAATCACAAATAAGCTAGCCAAAGCAACATATCCTGTACCACACATTATGCCGATGGCCATACTTAAGAATATACATGTTAATTCCTTTGCGTTACCTTTGATACTTCTAAATCTAATCAATGAGAAAGAACCTGCAACCGCAATGCCTGCGCCTAAATTATCATTAATCATCATAATGACGATAGTTTCAATTGCAGGAATCAAAACTAAGGCATAAGACATAGATGAAGAATGTTCATCATTAAACATATAATATAAAGAAACAAGAAAGCCCAAAACAAGGGATACTATTATCGCAATTAAAAATTGTTTAATAGTAAAAGATCCAGTAAATATCGTATTAAATAATGTCATAAATTAATTCATCCTTTTCTTTTAAAAATACATTTCCAACTTTTGAGAAACTACTTGAATAAATATGTAATTTATCAAGAATTCTAGATAACCATAAGGGAATAGCTCCTAGTACTTTAATTTCCATCAAACACTTATCATTTAGTTTCTTATCATAATTACTTTCATTTAAATACACATCCTTAATCCTATAAGTTATATCTTCATCAAAAGTAATACGAAGATTATTATCTTGTTTACCAACAAAATAAAATCTATTTGAACTAATAAATACCTTAGGTTTTAATTCGCCATAGTAACTTATTAGATGCTTAATCTCATTACCAGTTGAAACATCTTTGAAATCACAATCTTTTATATTTTTAATCGCATCACCATATTTTGCGGTTGTCCTTTTCTTATAAACAACACCATCAAACTTTTTCTTAAGTTCCACATAAACAGCATCATCATCATTTAATTGACCATAGCTTCTAATTCTAAGTTTTTCCTTAAACATAGGTTTTTCAATAGACTTGGTAATTAAACAATAATCATCATTGTCATAATATATAGAATAAACTTTACTACTTTCAAACTTATCAGCTTTCACATAGTTTTCTAGTTCTTTTCTTAATTCATTGTATTGGTGTCTATCAAGCAAGTATTTCTTTTCACTTCTTAAAAAACTTTCCATAAGGTATTCCTCCTGTAAATAGAATATAAAAACTATGTGAAGAAAACATGAAGTTAAACAGAACAAATTGTGAAAATAAAAAAAAGAACCTCCAATTAGGAGATTCCTTTAATGTAAATTAATTATTGTAAATTATTCAGCCTTGCCAGCAGAACCGAAAGCTTCACACATTTCAACTACTTGAGCAGTAATTGCGTCACAACCTGGCTTTAATAACTTACGAGGATCATAACCCTTACCCTCTTGATCTTTACCAGCAAGGATATATTCTCTAGTTGCCTTAGCGAATACTAGTTGAAGCTCAGTATTAACATTAACCTTAGAAACACCAAGAGTGATTGCCTTATGAACTTGCTCAAAAGGAATACCAGAACCACCATGTAATACTAGTGGTTTACCATTAACAGCCTTGTTAATTTCATCTAGTCTATCAAAATTTAAACCAGCCCAATTTTCAGGATATTTACCATGGATATTACCAATACCAGCAGCTAAGAAATCTACTCCTAAGCCAGCGATAGTTGCACATTCTTGTGGATTAGCTAATTCACCATTAGATGTAACGCCATCTTCAGTACCACCGATACCACCAACTTCGCATTCTACAGATACACCTTTAGAATGAGCTAAAGCGATAATTTCTTTTGACTTTTCTAGGTTTTCTTCAAAATCATAATGAGAACCATCAAACATTACTGAAGTAAAACCAGCTTCAATACAAGCCTTAGCACCATCAAATGTACCATGGTCTAAGTGAAGAGCTACTGGAACAGTAATGCCTAAAGAATCATGAACATCTTTTACCATATCAGCAACTGTTTTAAAACCAGTCATATATTTACCAGCACCTTCAGAAACACCTAAGATAACTGGTGACTTTGCCTTCTCACATCCTTCTAAAACAGCCTTAGTCCATTCAAGATTGTTGATGTTGAATGCAGGAATTGCATAATGGCCCTCATGGGCCTTGTTGATCATTTCTGTAGCAGAAACCATTGCCATAATTAATTAACCTCCTAATTAGCAAATTAATTTTACGATATCTTTAAACAAAATTAAAGGTCATTGAACTTACTTTGTGCAAAAATGAGCAATATATCAAAAGCATTAAAAAAACAGAAACTAAGTTCTGTAACATAAATATAAGGGGGAGAAGTAAATAAATATAATTACGGGTAATTTGTCTACTACTAGTTTAAAATATGCAAGCAACTAGGTATTAAAGGGATAATCAATATAGACACTTATATTTAATGAGCAAATTTAATAGGGTGTACTTACGCTCATCTTCTCCCACTGATAGAATATACTATTTTTTGAATATTGTACATGAATTTTTTATGAAATTTTAAAATTTTTGTAAAGTAAATATAATATAATGTTTCTTAAGCCGACATAGTATAGTGGTAATACGCATCCATGGTAAGGATGAATCCCGTGTTCAATTCACGGTGTCGGCACCATTTATATTCATTAAAGTCCTTCAAAAAGGTCTTTTTTTAATATTTGGGAACACTTTTAGGAACAATCATATACTTTAAAGAGCCTTGCCTTAATTAACTATTAGACAAGACTCTTATGTAAGATACGATTTTTATAAAATTATATTTCTGAAATTTTGTTTCTTTCTTCTATGCTCATAGTCCAATCAACTGCCCCAATATTATCAATTGCTTGTTTTAGATTCCTAGTTCCAGGAATTGGAAAAACATTTATATTTGGTGTAGCAATTAACCAATTAATCGCAACCTGAGCAATAGACTTGTTATGAGCTTTGCCAATCTTCTCCATTTCAGCAATTATTGGCTCCATTTTTTTAGTATCACACTCAAGTGGTTTAGAAAATATTCTTTTAAACAATGGAACATTATCATCTCTTTCTTTTGTAAGATTAAGATGGCCAAAATAAGACGCTACAAAATATTTTAAAGGTATTTTCTTATTACGATATTTACCAGTCAAAGCTCCTTCCGCAAGTGGAGCATAGGGAATTAAAGTAACATTATGTTTTTTACAAACATCAAAAACACCATTAGTTTCTGGATACCTACGAACAATGTTGTAGCCAACCATTGAAACCGAAAGTGATAAACCATGTTTTTCTAGTTCTGTTGCAGCTTCTTCAATTTGGGCTGCTGAGAAATTACATACACCGATTTTTTTAATCTTGCCCTTTTTATGTGCATCAATTAAAACATCCATATATTCCTTTATATTTCCATTTTTAGGTGGTGTATGTATAAGATACAATTCAAGACATGTAACACCAAGACGAGATAAAGATCCATCAAGAGCTTCCCATATAGCATCAGGAGAATTTCTATTAGAAAGCTTACGTTTAGGAGCTAAGGGATTCATAGATGAAGGTGGTGCGAATTTAGATGAAATTCTAACCGGCCTACCATCTCTTTTTATAAATTCTCCAAGTAAACTTTCCACTTGGCCATTACCATAAATTTCTGCTGTATCAAAAAAGTCATAGCCCATATCGATACAATACTGATATGTTTTAAATAATTCTTCTTTTTCTTCATTAGACTTAGGCATCCAAAGCATGGTACCTATACCAATCTTTGGAAAATCATTTATATTTTTATTTTCTTCCATTTTTATATACCCAATATTATTAACTAATTCAAACCAAATAAGTTAAGTAATTTTTCAATAAATGTCATACTACTTTCTTCCACTGTTTCATCTATAACATCTTCTACCTTTTCAATAGCTTCTGTTTTAATGACAAATTGTACAGATTCTACATTAGTATTTTTATCAGAAACAAACGATACAACTTCACCATCACCACTTATAGAAGAAATCATTGAATCTATTTGATCAGAAATTTCATCATCCATATTTGATGTCTTATCTTTAAATTCAGATGTTCCACTACTTAAATCTTTTGTGCCATCATATAGTTTGCCTACCGCATCATTTAATTCACTTACTGAATTTTTTAAAGTACCTGTATTAGAATACAAAGTATCCATATTAGTCTTTAAAGATTTAGCACCTTCGCTGGCATTACTTACATATGTTGTATATTCACCTAATTTGCTATAAAAATAAGCATAATTATCTAGACTTCCTTTTAATTGTGCAATTATACCAGCAGCTTGACTGGCTTGATTACATGCAGCTGTAATTTGAGAAGTCACATCTTCTGATTTCATTTTTTCTTCAATATAAGCATCTTTTATCTGCTTCTTTTGTTCATTAGTTAATGATTTAAGTGCACCTTGTTTTATTTGAGCCTTTTCTTGTTCTGTTAAATTGTTAACACCACTAGCAATTGCTTGTTTACCTTCATCAGCTTCTAGATAAGCTTTAGCTTCTTCCTCATTTTTTCCTTCTTTTATAGCTTGTTGATAAACTTGTTGAGCAACATATTGTTGATAGATAGAATCAGCATTTGAATTAATATATCCTTTATATACATCATCCGCTTTTTCTTCAACTTGTTTGCTTACAGTTTCTTTAGCTGCAGCATATGCTGTATTGTAAACAGTATCTGCATCTAAAGCTTTTAATAAACCAGTTAAAACTTCACTATAAGTAGAAGGAGTTAAATTAACTTCTTCCATATCTTTTTCTTTTAATTGAGCATTAAGAGTTGTAGTTGCCAAGGTACATAGACCTTCAAAAGCTGTATAAGCGCCACTATTTAGTTGAT
>CAVGFC010000024.1:0-15523 GCA_963628775.1 Acutalibacteraceae bacterium | reverse complement strand
GAAAGTGATGATGATTCAACAGAAAATAATTCTGATGAATCAACTGGTGATATTAATTCTGATACTTCAACTGGTGATGCAACTAATACCGATGCAGATACTTCTGGTGATTCTTCTGCTACAGATCCTTCAGAAGAACCAATTGAAAATAACGAATCTAAACAATCTAACGATGTATCTGTTGAGATTGATGTATCTAGTGTTGAACAATGATGTTTTATTGTTAAACATACACGAAAATAATATCTCTTGAACAAGGTTAGATTTATATAATTTTTTCCTTTTTGGTAGCTACAATAATTGTCTTTACTCATCTTTGTACTTAATACTTCCTTGATTAGAAGCCTCATTTTAAAGAGTGGTATCAATCATGTATTATTGACATGTCAAGTAAAAATACTTGACACTTTATTTATTTTGTGGGAATATAGTTTCTGGAAAAAGGAGGAATTTAAGATGGTAAAAATTAGACTAAAGAGAATGGGTGCTAAGAAATCTCCTTTCTATCGTATTGTTGTTTCTGATTCAAGAGATAGAAGAGATGGTAGAGAAATTGAAGTTATTGGTAACTATGATCCAAGACAAAATCCAGCTGTAGTTAATCTAAATGAAGAAAAGACTTTAGCTTGGTTAAATAATGGTGCTCTTCCTACAGATACTGTTCGTAATATCTTATCAAAAGAAGGCATTATGAAGAAGTATGCTGATGGCAAAAAGGCTGGCAAATAATGATTGATCTTGAAAAAGTATTATTAAACATTGTTAAGCCAATTTGCGGTAATAGCGAAGAAGTTATGGTTAAACAAATGGAATCAATAAATGATAACGAGATTCTATTATATGTTTATGCACCAAGTGGCGATATCGCTAGACTTATTGGTAAACAAGGTATGATGGCTAATTCAATTCGTCAGATGTTACAAGTAGCGTCAAGAATTGAAAATAAACATATTTCAATTAAGTTTGAAGCACTATAGGGATGAAATAATCATCCTTTTTTTATACAATGATTTCATGGAATTTGTAGTAATAGGAAAAATTATTAATACCTTTGGTATAAAGGGTGAAGTAAAAGTAGAATCGCATACAGACTTTGAAAAAGATCGTTTTAAAAGTGATTCTATTGTCTATATAGGTGAAAAACATCTTCCTTTAACTGTAAAAGCTTATAGAATTCATAAGGGTTTCATCATGCTTTCTTTTAAGGAATATGACAATATAAATCAAGTCTTAGAATATAAGGATATGTATATCTATAAGTCTGTTGATGATATTCCTCCTTTAAAAGAAGGGGAATATTATTTTAAAGACTTAGAAAATCTAGATGTTTATGTTGATGATAAACATGTTGGTAAGTGCTTGTGTGTAGAAGAAGGAAAAGCTTATAACTTTTTAAGAATAAAGAAAAATGATGCTGATGAAGTACTTGTGCCTAATATAAAAGTATTTGTAGATAGTATAAGTCTAAATGATAAAAAAATTGTTTTAAAAGATGTGGAAGGTCTATTATGAAAATAACAGTACTTACTTTATTTAAGGAACAATTTGATGGTTTTTTAAATACTTCTATAATTAAAAGAATCTTAGAAAAAAATCTATGCGAAGTAAAAATTGTTGATATTAGAGACTATTCTATAGATAAACATAGACATGTTGATGATACACCTTATGGTGGTGGTGCTGGCATGCTTATAAGAGTGGATGTCTTGGCTAATGCCATCTTAGATAACAAGGGTGAAAATACTCATGTCTTACTTACTTCTCCTAAGGCTAAACCTTATAGCCAAAAAGATGCCTATCGTTTATTAGATAAAGAAGACATCATGATAGTATGTGGCCATTATGAAGGAGTAGATGATAGAATTAATGACTATGTTGATGAAAATATCTCTATTGGTGACTATGTATTAACCGGTGGAGAATTGCCTGCTATGGTAGTTATGGATTCTATAATGCGTCTAATAGATGAAGGTATAAGCTCTGATAGTTTAAAAGAAGAATCTTATACGGATGGACTACTTGAATATCCTCAATATACTAGACCCTTTGAATACAATGGTAAGCAAGTTCCTTTTGTTTTAACTAATGGTAACCATAAGGAAATAAGAAGATTTAATCTAAAGGGTGCTTTAAAAGAGACTTATTTGTATCGTAAGGACTTATTAGATAAAAAAGAACTAAGTAAGGAAGAAAAAGATCTTTTACAAGAGGTGATAGATGAACTTGAAAAATAATATTAAAGCTCTATTATTTGATGTTGATAAAACTTTAGTAGATAAACAAATTAATATGATGCCTTCTTTAAAAGAAAGCCTAATAAAATTAAAAGATAAAGGTTATTTATTAGGCATTAATTCTGGTAGACCTGTTTTTTCTAGTTTTAGAGTATTAGAAAAAAACGATGCCTTATCTTTATTTGATTATTTCTATGGTTGTAATGGCTTAGAGTTTTTTGACTTGAAAGAAAAGAAAAGCACATATTTAAAAGAAATAGATGTTTCAACAATTAAAGAATTAGATAAGTTATTTTATGAAGACTATCTTGAATTAGCCTTCTATAAAGATGAAGAAACAATGTGTTTGAATCATCATATAAGTGATGAAACTAAGTTAATAGAATGGACTAAGGCACGTTTTGTTAAGCCAACAGTTATCAATTTTCAAACAATTGATTATAGTATCCCAAAGCTAGTTATTTTGTTTAAACATGAATATAAAGATTTAATACAAGCTAAAATAAACAATATTCATATTGATTCAATTGATATTTTCTTTTCAGGAGATGAATGCTTAGAAGTAGTACCTAAGGGAATAAATAAAGGTAATGCGGTAATTGATTTAGCCAATAAGTTAAATGTTGATGAAAAAGCTATTTTAACTTGTGGTGATAGCGAAAATGATATTCCGGCCCTAATAAAAGGAACAGGAGTATATGTTGGAAACAGTGATGCAAATATAGCTTATTCATGTTCCTTTGAGGAATTAAGTATATTCTTAAGCGAAAATTTTCAATTATAGTTTTGAAAAAGAAATTTTTGTGTTAATATATATAAGCATTGTTGTTCCGCTTTTCGTATGATTATGAGCAGCATTTATAAGACGTGTTAAAAGGAGAAGAAAGATGAATTTAAATTTAGTAAATGAAATCACTAAAGATCAATTAAAGACTGACTTACCTGAATTACGTGCTGGTATGACAGTTAGAGTTGATGTAATGATCAAAGAAGGCGACAAATCTCGTATCCAAGCTTTCGAAGGTATGGTAATTAAGGTTCAAGGCAGTGGCATTGGCCAAACATTCACTGTTAGAAAGTTATCTAATGGTGTTGGTGTAGAAAGAACTTTCCCAGTTCATTCACCACTTATTGATAAGATTACAGTATTAAGAGTTGGTAAAGTTAGAAGATCTAAACTATACTACTTAAGAGGTAGATCTGGTAAGTCTGCTAGAATCAAAGAAGTTAGATAATTTAAAAGTCGCTAAGGCGGCTTTTCTTATATAATGGACGCATATGAATGAATTAAAAAATTTTATTAAAAACTTTTTACAAATACTTATTACATCTTTAGTCATTGTATTTATCTGCTTCAAATTCTTATTTATTTCAACCGAAGTAAATGGAAGCAGTATGTATCCTACTTTACAAGATGGTGATAGGGGCTTTAGCTTTGTCATCACAAGAAATATTTCCATTAATCGCTTTGATATATGTGTTGTTGATTCTGATAAAGCTGGTAAACTTATCGTTAAAAGAATTATTGGCATGCCCAATGAAAAAGTAACTTATAAAGACAATAAGCTATATATAAATGATGAATATGTGCAAGAAACATTCTTAAATGATGATGTTTATACTGAAGACTTTGAAGTAGTGCTTAATGAAGATGAATATTTCTGCTTAGGTGATAATCGAAGCGTATCAAGAGATTCGCGTTACTATGGACCATTTACTAAGGAAGAAATTAAATCAACTGATTTCTTTGCCTATTTCCCATTTAATAGAATCGGAATCAAATAATGAACATAACTGTTTATTTAGGTGCTAGCCTAGGCGCTGATACAAGGCTTTTAAAGGCCATAAAAGAATTGGGTAGCTGGATTGGTGAGAGTGGTAATACCTTAATCTATGGTGGCTCAAAAAGTGGCCTAATGGGTGAATTAGCTAGTAGTGTAATTAAAAAAGGTGGCAAAGTAATAGGTGTAGAACCCCAATTCTTTGTGGATGAAGGACTTGTCTATCCTGACATTGATGAATTGATTATCACTAAAGATATGTCATCTAGAAAACTAAAAATGATAGAACTAGGTGAGGCCTTTATCGCTTTTCCAGGTGGTACAGGAACCCTTGAAGAAATAAGCGAGGTTATCTCTAAAGTATCTTTAAAACATTTAGATTGTCCATGCATCATATATAATCTAAATGGCTATTATGATGATTTAAAAAATTTATTAAATAAGATGATTGAATGTGGCTTATCTAGTAAAGAAAGACAAACTGGTATCTACTTTGTAGATAATTTGGCTGAAATAAAGAAAATTTTAAAATGAATAACGAAAACGAAATTAAAATAAATTGGTATCCAGGTCATATGGCTAAGGCTAGAAGACAAATGGAGGAACAATTAAAACTTGTTGATATAGTGATAGAAATACGGGATGCTCGTATGCCTTTGGCAAGTGGCAATCCTTTATTAAATGAACTAGCTGCTAATAAAGAAAAACTAATTATTCTAAATAAGGCTGATAGAGCTGATAAAAAAGAAAATGATTTATGGTTAGCTTATTTTGATAAAGCGTTATTGTGTGATTCTTTAAATGAAAGAATTACTAATAAAGTAGTTGATGAAGTTAAACTTATTTTAAAAGCTAAGTTAGATAAAGCTAAGGCCCGTGGCATTCGTAAGAAGACTCTTAGAGCTATGGTTGTAGGTATACCAAATGTTGGTAAGTCTACTTTTATTAATAATGTCGTAAAAAAGAAAATCGCTAAAGCCGAAAATAGACCAGGTGTTACTAAAAATCTTCAATGGATAAGAATCAATGAAGATGTTGAATTACTTGATACACCAGGTGTCTTATGGCCAAAGATTGAGGACCAAAATCAAGCTAAAATATTAGCTCTTTTAGGTAGTATGAATGATGAAATATTAGATAGTGAACAACTTACTTATTTTGGTCTAGATTATATTAAAAATAACTATCCAAATCTTTTAAAGGAAAGATATGGCATAAATGAAGATGAAGCTGATTTAATAGAGGCCATTGGTAAAAGTAAGATGTGGCTAATAAGTGAAGGACTAGTTGATAGGCCTAAAACTTATAATATGGTTTTAAAAGATATTAGAGAAAACAAAATTGGTAGGATTACATTTGAAAAATATGAGTCTATTAAATGATTATGAAAATAAATGTTGGCCCAATAATAAACTTGTAATGGGCATTGATGAAGCAGGTAGAGGGCCCTTATGTGGGCCACTTGTTGTAGCGTGTTGTGTTTTACCAATAGGATATCAAAATGATATGATCAATGATTCAAAAAAACTTTCTGAAAAGAAAAGAGAATTATTGTTTGATCAAATTAAACAAGATGCTCTATTTTATGATGTAAAAATTGTTTCACCAAAAGAAATAGATGAACTAAATATTTATGCAGCTACTAAAAAGGCGATGTCAAAGTTAGCTTTAGAAAAAGATGTTGAATATGTATTGACTGACGCTATGCCCCTTGACAACAAGAAAGTTGTTCCAATTATTAAAGGTGACGCTAAATCCATTTCTATTGCCGCAGCTTCCATTATCGCAAAAGTTACAAGGGATAGAATCATGTATGAACTTGACGCAAAATATCCTGAATATGAATATAGAAAACATAAGGGCTATCCAACTAAAAGACATATTGAATTAATGGAAGAATATGGTATATTTGATATCTATCGCATGTCATATAAACCATGTTTTGATAAAAAAGTAAGAAAAATGTAGGAATTTTCAAGTTTCTTGTCTAATAAGTAGTATGAGAAACAAAGATAAACTTATAAGCCTGGCTATTAAATACCAAGGCGACTACAACCTTATTAAGAAAGCTATTATTAATAAAGAAGAAGTAAATGAACTCTCTACTAATAATTGTCTTACGATTTTTGATGATGAATATCCAATTGAGTTATTTGATTTAGACTGTCCACCTTTTGTCTTATTTTATAAGGGTGATATTTCTTTATTAAAAGAAAGAAAAATCGGCATTGTGGGATCTAGAGCTGCCAATGATTATGCGCTTCAGGCAACCTCTAAATTTGTTGAAAAAGTTAAAAATGAAAATGTTATTGTATCAGGTTTGGCTAAAGGGGTTGATGCATGTGCACACAAACATGCTTTAAAGACAATTGGGGTACTAGGATGTGGTATTGATTATATCTATCCTAAGGAGAATATTGATTTATATAAATCAATTATTAAAAACGGTTTACTTATTTCAGAATATCCCGATATGACTCCTCCTAAGGGCTATCACTTTCCTTTTAGAAATCGTATCATTGCCGCTTTAAGTAAGGAAATAATCGTCATGGAAGCTCAAAACAAATCCGGTACTTTAACAACCATTAATGAAGCTTTGGCTCTAGGAAAAGAAATAAAAGTATTGCCTTTTTCTGTATTTGATGAAGATGGAAAATTTAATAATCATTTAATTTTAGAAGGTGCAAGCATTTTGAAATATGAAGATCTTAATTGACAAAAAAGATTTGAATGTGTAATTTATTGTTTTAGAAAGTGTGAAAGATGAAAAATTTAGTTATTGTAGAGTCTCCGTCTAAATCAAAGACAATTGAAAAATATTTAGGAAAAGATTATAAAGTAGTTTCAAGTAAAGGACACATAAGAGATTTAGCCACTTCTGGTAAAGAAGGACTAGGTGTTGATGTTGAAAATGATTTCAAACCAACTTATGTAGTTTCTAAAGATAAAAAGGATACTGTTAAAGAATTAAAGGACTTAGTGTCTAAGGCTGAAAAAGTTTATCTTGCGACCGACCCTGATAGAGAAGGGGAAGCAATTTCATGGCACTTAGCTAATGAACTAGGGCTTGATATCAATGATGATAATCGTGTAGTATTTAATGAAATTACTAAGAATACTATTCTTCATTCTATGGAAAATCCCCGTAAGATTGATATGGATCTTGTTAAATCACAAGAGGCAAGAAGAATACTTGATAGAATCATTGGTTTTAAATTATCTAAGTTACTTTATAAAAAGATTAAGTCTAAGTCTGCAGGTAGAGTACAATCTATTGCGCTTAGAATGATTTGTGATAGAGAAAAAGAAATAGCTGCTTTTGTGCCGGTAGAATATTGGACAATATCCGCTTTACTTAATAAGGGTAAGGCTGAGTTTGCCACTTCACTTTCTAAGATTGATGGTAAAAAGGCTGAAATCAAAAATGAAGAAGAAGCTAATAAGATTATCGATTCTATAAAAGATCCTTTTGTGGTTGAAAGTATCGTTGAGAAAAAGAAGAAAAGAGCTCCTTATCTTCCTTTTATTACTTCAACTCTTCAACAAGAAGCCTCTTCAAAGCTCAGTTTTAGTGCTAAAAAGACTATGATGTTAGCCCAAAACCTATATGAAGGTATCGATTTAAAAAATGAAACTGTTGGTTTAATTACTTATATGCGTACTGACTCAACTCGTTTATCTAATGAGTTTGTTTCTGCTGCCTATAACTATATTGAAAGTGAATATGGAACAGAATATAAGGGCTTTTATCGCGTTAAAAATGATGAATCATCTCAAGATGCCCATGAAGCAATCAGACCTACATCTTTAGACCATACTCCAGAGTCAGTTAAACCTTATTTAAGTAATGATCAATATAAGTTATATAAGTTTATTTATACTAGAGCTCTAGCATCTTTAATGAAAGAAGCTAGCTTTAAGTCTGTTACTTATAATATTGAAAGTGGCAAATACTTATTCACAATATCTGGCCAAGAATTGGTATTTGATGGTTTCTTAAAGATTTATAAAGATTATGATTCTAGTAAGGATGTAATTCTTAAACCATTAAACAAGGGTGATGTTCTTGAATTAAAGAAAATGGAAAAAGATCAACACTTTACAGAAGGACCAAGTAGATATACTGAAGCTAAATTAATTAAAGCATTAGAGGAAGAAGGAGTAGGCAGACCTAGTACTTACGCCACTATCATTGATACGATTCTTAATCGTAACTATGTTGAGCTTAAAAAAGAATCGGAAAAGTCTAGTACTAAGTATTTCTTTCCAACTGAACAAGGTACTTTAACTGATGAAAAGCTAAAAGAGTTTTTTATGCCAGTAATCAATGTTAAATATACCGCCAATATGGAAGATGGTCTTGATAAGATTGCTGAAAACAAGGAAAACAATGTCACCTATCTTAAGAAATTCTATGATGAGTTTAAGCCTTTAGTTGATAATGCTTATGCAAACATGGAAAAGAAAGAAGATGTTAAGACAGGTGAAAAGTGTCCGTTATGTGGAAGTGATTTAGTCTATAAAGAAGGAAAATATGGTAAGTTTGTTGCCTGCAGCAATTATCCAACTTGTAAGTATGTAGAAACTGAAAGTGTTGGTAGGGATTGTCCAGATTGTGGTGCTCCTTTAATTTATAGAACTGGTAGATATGGTAAATTTATTTCATGTTCTAATTATCCAGAATGCAAACATATTGAAAAGATTGAAAAGGAAAAACCAGAAGAAGTAGGTAGAAACTGTCCTGAATGTGGTAAACCTCTTTTAAAGCGCAAGTCAAGATATGGCACATACTTTATTGGCTGTTCTGGTTATCCAAAGTGTAAATATATTGAAAATATTGAAGGTGAATCAAAGCCTAAAACTAGAAGAAAAAAGAAAAAATGAGAGAAGTAATAGTAGTAGGTGCAGGTCTAGCAGGCTCAGAGGCTGCTTATCAATTAGCTAATTTAGGCATTAAGGTAAGACTTTATGAACAAAAGCCAATTAAAAGACATGACGCTTTTAAGACTGATTTATATAGTGAACTTATTTGTTCAAATTCTTTAAGAAGTGATGATTTAAATAATGCGGTAGGCCTTTTAAAAGAGGAAATGCGTATCCTTGATTCCTTAATCATGGAAGCTGCTGAAAAAAATAAGGTAGAAGCAGGCAAGTCTTTAGCGGTAGATAGAATTGGCTTTTCAAAATATATTACCGATAAGATTAACAATCATCCTTTAATTGAAGTAATTCATGAAGAATTTGTGACAATAGATGAAGATGTTCCTACTATCATTGCCTCAGGCCCACTATGTGAAGGAAAATTGTCTAGTGAGATACAAAGGCTAACAGGCAAGAATTATCTTTATTTCTATGATGCGGTCTCACCAATTATTGAAAAGGATTCAATTGACTTTAATTTAGCTTATTATAAGTCAAGATATGATGATGAAAATGAAGGTGACTATATCAATTGTCCACTTAATCAAGAAGAGTTTTTTACTTTCTATAATGAAGTAATTAACGCTAAAAAGATTGAGGTACATGATATTGACTCTGAAATTTATTTTGAGGGTTGTATGCCTTTTGAAGAAATGGCTAGAAGAGGTAAACAAACACTGCTTTTTGGGCCAATGAAGCCAGTAGGACTTGAGCATAATGGCATTAGACCATATGCGGTTGTTCAACTTAGAAAAGATAATGCGATTGATACTTTATATAATATTGTAGGTTTTCAAACTCATCTTACATTTGGTGAACAAGCTAGAGTTTTAAAGCTTATTCCAGCACTTAGAAATGTATCAATTGTTAGATATGGTGTAATGCACAGAAACACTTACATCAATTCACCTAAGGTTATTAATAATCGTTATCAATTTATTAAGCATCCAAATATTTTTATTGCGGGACAAATAAGCGGGGTAGAAGGCTATATTGAATCAGCTGCTTCTGGCTTATATGCAGCAATCAATATGTATGAATATTTAAATGATAGAAGAGAGCCTCAACTTGGCCCTGATACGATGATGGGGGCTATGGCTAATTATATAAGCGATGAAAATATTGAAAAACTTGTGCCAATGAATGCTAATTATGGAATATTCAAGCTTAACTACAATGGCAATAAAAAGGATAAGAAAGCATTTTACGCCAATCACGCAATTGCTGAAGTAAGGGCGTTTAAGGAAAAGCTAAAAGGTTAAACAGGGAAACCTGTTTTTCTTTTTAATTTTTATTGCGAAATATTTCACAAGAATATATAATTTATTTGTTAGAAAACTAACAAGGTAATTATGGAGGAAAATATTATGACACGTTTTACATTACCTAGAGACATTTATCATGGAAAGGGTTCACTTGAATCTTTAAAAACTTTTGAAGGTAAGAAAGCCATGATTTGTGTGGGCGGTGGCTCTATGAAAAGATTTGGCTTCTTAGATAAGGCTGTAGGCTATTTAAAAGAAGCAGGCATGGAAGTAGAAATATTTGATGGTATTGAACCAGATCCTTCTGTTGAAACAGTTATGCGTGGTGCTGAGGCAATGTTGAAGTTTGAACCAGATTGGATTGTTGCGATCGGTGGTGGTTCACCAATTGATGCTGCTAAGGCAATGTGGATTAAATATGAATATCCAGATACTACTTTTGAAGATATGTGTAAGGTATTTGGTTTACCAAAGCTTAGAACAAAGGCTCATTTCTGTGCAGTAAGTTCAACTTCTGGTACAGCAACCGAGGTTACTGCTTTCTCAATTATTACTGATTATCAAAAGGGTGTTAAGTTCCCAATTGCTGACTTTGAGATTACACCAGATGTCGCAATCGTTGATCCAGAGCTTGCTGAAACAATGCCTAAGAAACTTGTTGCCCATACTGGTATGGATGCTCTAACTCATGCGGTTGAAGCTTATGTTTCTACAGCTAATTGTGATTATACTGACCCACTTGCAATCCATGCGATTGAAATGATTCAAAAGGATTTAGTTGCTTCTTATAACGAAGATATGAAGGCAAGAGATGAAATGCATAATGCTCAATGTTTAGCTGGTATGGCATTCTCTAATGCGCTACTTGGTATTGTTCACTCAATGGCTCATAAGACTGGTGCTGCTTTTGCGGATTATGGTGCACACATTATCCATGGTGCAGCTAATGCAATGTATCTTCCTAAGGTTATCGCTTATAACGCAAAGGATGAAACAGCTAAGAAAAGATATGGTGTTATTGCTGACTACATGCATTTAGGCGGAAATAATGATGATGAAAAGGTTAAACTTCTTATTGAATTTGTAAGAGGTATGAATGATAAGTTAAATATCCCTCATTGCATTAAGAACTATGGACCTGATTCTTATCCAACAGAAAATGGTTTTGTTCCTGAAGAAGTATTCCTAGAAAGACTTCCAGAAATCGCTAGACTTGCTATTGGTGATGCTTGTACTGGTTCTAATCCAAGAATTCCAACACAAGAAGAAATGGAAAAACTACTAAAAGCTTGCTACTACGATAGTGAGGTAGACTTCTAGTAGTTCTATTAATTATTAAGTTATATAAAGGTGGTCTAATGGCCACTTTTATCTTGTATTAGGATGCTATAATTTTTTTGAATTCATAGACCAAGGGAGATTTGTATATGAAGAAAGCGCTATTAAGCAAATTATTTCAATGTCTTTTATTGTGCATGCTGTTTCTAACGATGATACCAACACGTCTTTTAGCTGAAGGTGAAGGAGCTTATGCATATTCAAAAAGCGCTGGTGAGAAAACCTATTACTATAGTTTAAATGATGCGATGAATGCATCTAGAAGCGGTCTTACAATTGTTATGGCTAAGGATTGGGAATTGACTTCTTCTTTAAATATAGTAGAAGGTACTACATCTAGGATTGAAATGAATGGCCATGTTATTAAAAGAGTGGATACTTGTGTTAACTTTTGTTCAGATAAAGAAGTTATTACGATGCATCCAAATTCTAAATTGTATTTATATGGCGATTTAAATAAAGAAGCTGAATATACTTTTAATTTTAGACAAGGTGGCCTTAAAAATATCTATAAGACAGAAACATCTGGTGGATTTATAGGCAATGGCAGAGATACTGGCGGCAATGGTTTTTATATGAAAAAAGGTGCCAAGTTATATATGGACAATGTAACTATTTGTGGCCACTTTGCTAGTAATGGTGCTGGTATTTATATAAATGGCGAAGATTGTGAAGTCCATATGTCTAATGGCTCTAAGATTTCTTATAATATTTCATCTAATGGCGGTGGTATCTATTCAAACGATGATGGTACTAAAATCTTCATGAATAGCGATTCTAAGATTTATAAAAATGAAGCTTCTAATGGCGGTGGCATTTACTTTAATTATTCTTGGTTTTCTATTGAAGGCGATGGCACAGGTCTTATTTCTGAAAATAATGTTACTGGTGGAAAAGGTGGTGGCATTTGTGTTAATTCTAGAACTTTTGGTTCAAATAGTGGCACAATTTCTGGCATAACTGTTCAAAGTAATGTCGCTAAATATGGTGGTGGTATCTATTTAGATCAACACTATACAACAGTTGATAATTGTAAGATTTATGGCAATGATGCTTCTTGCGATGGTGGTGGTATTTACAATAATGGAAAAAATACTATTAAGGACAGCGAAATAAAGGGCAATCGTTGTAACCTGTTTCCAGATACAGATACAAATTATGAAGGCGGAGGAATCTTTGCGAGCAGTAATTATGATTTAACTTTTAAAGGTAAATTAATTATTAAAGAAAATAAAAGAAAAAATCCTGATAAATCTTGTTACTGGTGCTATCCAGGAATGGTCTTTAATCCAGATAGAGCTGGTTATACTTATGATGATGTGTTTTTAAATTCCGCTACATATAATGCCTATATACTAGCAGATAATATTAATCCTGATTCCCAAATTGGCATTCGTACGGCTAATAGTAAAGACAGACTTATTGTAAAGAACTTAGCTGCTTATGACTATGGTTATACTTTCTTTATGAATTTAGGTGAAACTTATCATATAGGTTTTGAATCTAAAGATAAACAACTTTGGCAAAGGCTAGGTGCCACAAGTTATATCGTAAGGGTAGATGGCAAGGAACAAGGAAGATATACCAGTGGCACTAAAAATGTTACTGTTGTAGCTAATAACAGCGATCCAAATAAGGCCTTTGATAGCTGGTCTAGTAACGACACAATTTCTTTAAGTGATGAACAATTAAGTTCTAGAACCATTAGTTTTACAATGCCTTCTATGGAAGTAGACTTTAAAACCAACTATATAGAAGCTGCCAAAGATATTTCTTTAAAAGTAAATGAATTAACAGTAAATGGAACATTCCCTAGTAAAGCGGCTTTGGTTTGGACTAATGATGTTTCTACTTGCTCAAAACAAGTAGATATCACATGGTATAAGAATACAGATAATGGCTATCAAAAAGTAATGTCTTCTGATACCGTACAAGAAGGTGTAGCTTATTTCTTTACGACAACAATTAAAAAGAAAGTAGATAATACTTTAAGAATCGCCTTTAGTGATAGTCTTGAAAAGAAAGATGTAACAATCAAATATGGTGATAATAAAACAATCGGCATTGCAAGCTTTAGCCTAAATGATGAAGGGACCTTATCTTTATCTACCGATAACATAATCGTAGGCAAAGATAAACTATCTTATGCAGTTCCAATTGTTGTTTCTGTGAAAGAAGGAATTACTAAATCTGATTTAATTGATTTAATCAACAGCAATAAACAAACTAAAGCCTTTTCAAGCAACTACAATGAATATGATGTAAGCATAAGTGACATTAATGAAAGTGCTTTAAATGGATTGGCATTTACTTATGATTTTAAACTTGTTAGACCACTTGATGAAAAAACCTATTATAGAATTGATAACATTCCTTTAAACCAAAGCTCTTTAGATATTAACTATAATGGTGTTACTACCACTTCAATAATCATCAATGTATCTTTAAATTCAACTGAAGAAAATGTTTACAAAATAAGCGATACCGATAGACAAGATGATACATATTGGTACAAGACTTTTAGTGATGCAGATGCTTACTACTACAGTATTGATGATGTTCTAGGAATCACAAAATGTGACAGTAATCCTTGTAGTTATACTTTGACAGGTGTTAAAGGCCAAAGAAAAGAATATAGCGTTGATATCTATACAATTGATAACTATACTTATCAACCAGTTTTTAGTGAAACACGTAAGTATATTCTTGATGATTTTAAGCTTAACGCTCCTGTATTTAATGAAGAGATAGAGTCTAGTGATGATACTGGTAAATCATTAAGTATAAGTGCTTATTCAAATGCAGGAACAATCTATTATTTATACAATGATGGAACTAATAATTGGAATATCAGTGATGAAAGTTCTATAACATTAAAAAATAGCGAAAACGCTTATAAGACATATAGAGTATTATCATGGGCAAGTGATAACAAGCTTGTTTCTGAAGTTTCATCTAAAGATTATGTAATAGATAACTCAAAAGAAATTGTTTATGTGAATCAAATAGATATCACAATGAATTGGCCAACTATTGGCGAGAAGTTTCCAACTAAAATTGATTCTATTAAGGCTCAATTAATGGAAAGGACTGTTGATATCGCGAGTGATTTATCTATAACTTCTTGGGATCCTGAGATAGAAAGCGATGTTGTTGAATATGATAATTTCTATTTAGCTAATATCAAACTTGATGGTCTAAGTGATGATCAAATTAATTTGATGAAAAACTATGACATTAAAGTAAATGATACAAATAGATCATATTCTTACCTTACTTATGAAAATGATGCTAATTGGTTACATATTATCTTCTATGGAACAAATGGTTTTGGAAATGTATATAATGACAAAGCCTTAAGTTACACAATTAAAAATATAACTGTAGCAGATTATGGTTCTATAAGTTATGAAGAAGCGAAACAATTAAACAACAATATAAACCAATATAATTTGCCATCATATGCATTATTACAAGCAATAGATGATAACGATAATAGTGAAACCTATATAACAGCTGATATAACATGGAACGCTTACTTCACTAATGCGTTTGATCCAAGTAATACCAATGCTCAAAAAATAGTAATTAAAGGTCAAATTAATTTACCTTCATATGTATCTAACACTAACAAACTAGATACAAATGTCGCATTAACTATAAATGTAGAACCTAAAAAGATAGAACAAACTTCTTTGTCTAGTACAGAAGATGTAATAAACAAGTTAATACTAAGTGATGAAGAAAAGAACCAAATAGCTAATGAAGCTACAGTAGGTGTGGAACTCGTTGTAAGTGGTGATGTAAGTCAAGAAGATAAAGAATTAATTAATAATAAACTAGGCAATTACAAACTAGGTCAAACATTAGACCTAACATTAATCAAAACTATTACTTATAATGGAACATCAACTGAATCAAAGGTAGATGAAACCAGTGGTGATATAGAAGTAACTATTACTATTACTGATGCTTTAATTAATAA
>CAVGFC010000023.1:0-2943 GCA_963628775.1 Acutalibacteraceae bacterium | reverse complement strand
CTAGTTGTTATGTCTTTAGTTTATCTATCTATTGGCCAAGTTGCTGTTGCTTCAAAACCTGTTATAACAGAGGTTATGGATAACTCTCCTGCGCTAAATGCAGGTCTTATGGTAGATGATGATATCAAAAAGGTTGAATATGAAAATGGCTATTCAATGTCTATTTCTTCTTATTCTGATTTAAGTGATTTCCTATCTTTATATGAAGATGGCGATATTACTTTAACGGTTAAAAGAGGCGACAAAGATTTAACTATTGTCCTAAGTCCAGATACCAGTTCTGGTAGTGCTTATATTGGCGTTAAGTTTGGCCAATATGAGTATCAAAAAGTAAATCTATTAAATTGTTGGAAATATGGTTTTGATTATCTAAAGGAACTTACTTTATTATTGATTACAGTAGTAAAGGGTTTATTTAGAGGAGTTGGCTTCAATAATTTATCAGGTCCGGTTGGTGTTTATAAAGCTACAAGTGATGCGGTAAGTAATGGTATGATTTATTATTTTGTCTTAGCTGCTACTTTATCACTTAATATCGGTATCTTTAATTTAATTCCTATTCCTGCACTAGATGGAGGAAGAATTGTATTAACACTTATTGAGGCTATTATTAGAAAACCTATTAGTAAGAAAGTTGAATCATATATAATAGGTTTGTCATATGCTTTGTTTATATTATTGTTTATTTTTGCGACAGGGCAAGACTTATTGAAATTATTTAAATAAAGGAAATTATTATGTTAACAAAGTATCTTATTGTATTTTTTATATCTATGGTTCCTCTTATAGAACTTAGAGGTGCTATCCCTTATGCGGTTGCGTTTAATTTGCCATTACTTCAAAGTTATATAATCGCTATTGCTGGCAATATGCTTCCAGTTCCAATTATTTTCTTTTTCGCAAGAAAGGTACTTGAATGGGGTAAGGATGTTTCTTTTGAGCCTTTTGCGAAATTTTGTCGTTTCTGTATTGAAAAAGGTGAAAAGGGTAAACAAGCTTTACTTTCAAAGTCAAAGAATGGCATCTATGTAGCCTTATTCTTATTTGTTGGTGTCCCACTTCCTGGTACTGGTGCTTGGACTGGTACTTTAGCTGCATCTTTTTTAGATTTAGATTTTAAAAAGTCAGTGCTAGCTGTAATGTGTGGCGTTGTTCTTGCTGGTGTTATTATGGGTCTATTATCAAGCGGTGTGCTTGGCGCAATAAATTTCATTAAGTAGGAGGAAAAATTATGAAAATTTTAGTTACTGGTGGTACTGGCTATATTGGCTCGCATACTTGTGTTGAACTTATTGAAAAGGGACATGAATGTGTAATAGTAGATAATTTATACAATTCTAGCATTAATGTCTTAGATCGAATTAAGCAAATTACAGGTATAAAGCCTGCTTTCTACAATGTGGATATCAAAGATAAAGAAAACTTTGAAAAAGTATTTAAAGAGAATAGCTTTGATGCAGTAATTCATTTTGCAGGTTTAAAAGCGGTTGGTGAGTCTGTTCAAATCCCATTAGCTTATTATGATACAAATATTTCTGGTTCTGTTAATCTATATGAATTAATGGAAAAGTATGATGTTAATAACTTAGTATTCTCATCAAGTGCTACAGTTTATGGTAATAGCTTTAAGGTTCCATTTAAAGAAGAATATGGTAGAGGTACTACTACTAATCCTTATGGTTCTACAAAACTTATGAATGAAATCATTATTGAAGACTATGCTCATGCAAGAAAAGAGTTATCAGCAGTGCTGCTTAGATACTTTAATCCAGTAGGTGCTCATAAGTCTGGTTTAATTGGTGAAAAGCCAAATGGTATTCCAAATAACTTAATGCCATATGTTGCAGATGTTGCGACAGGTAAAAGAGAATTTGTTAATGTCTTTGGTAATGACTATGATACAAAAGATGGCACAGGTGTAAGAGATTATATCCATGTTGTTGATTTAGCTAAGGCCCATGTATTAGCGATAGAATACGCAAACAATCATAAGGGTTGTGAGACTATTAATATTGGTACTGGTATTGGTTATTCAGTTCTAGATATCATCAATACTTATGCAAAGGCTAATAATGTTCCTGTTCCTTACAAAATTGTTGAAAGAAGAGCAGGAGATATCGCTACTTGTTTCGCTGATACTACAAAGGCTAGTAAGTTATTAGGCTTTAAGGCTCAATATAACCTAGAGGATATGTGTAAAGATTCTTATAATTTCATCAAAAAGAATCCTGATGGTATTAAGTAAATGTATATAAATTTATAGATAAATTTATATATAAATATAATAATAAAGTTATTAATAAATTAGTATTAAATTTATTGACAAAATTATAGACGAAAGTCTATAATTTTTTATATGAAAAACTCTCTATCTAGTGTATTAGATTCACTTGTTCCTATAAGTGCTTTAAATCAAGGCAAGGCAGCCAAGATAATTTCGGATTTAGGACCTGATGATGTTAAAATTATAGTTAAGAATAATGAGCCAATGGCGGCTATTGTTCCTATTGAAAGATTTACTAAACTATTAAAAGCGGAAGAATCGATGGTGGAAAAATGAGTAAGAAACGAAAAATTAGATATGATAGATTAGTCTTATTAATATTGATTGCGTTAGGATTGATATTTATTTTGGTACTTGGAATTATAAAGTTAGTTAAATCATCTGATACAAGTATAAACACAAATACTGATACACCAACAAATGAAACAATAGTAACAGATGGTGTTAGTATTGAACTATTGTCTTATAAAACATATTTAGATATAGATGATACTTTAGGTTTTAATTTTGTGGTAGGTGAGCTAAAGTTTAGCGCAAAGGATCCTATTAGCTATGATTTAAGTAATCTAGTTACAAATCAAAATATTAAGTTAAGTGATATTGTAAATTATAAAAAGACAATCGAGGTAAAGGATTTCAATTATACTTCTTTAGGTACA
>CAVGFC010000022.1:0-6591 GCA_963628775.1 Acutalibacteraceae bacterium | reverse complement strand
CACCCTCTTTTTCAACATAGTGTTTGATACATTTAGAACCAGTTTCTTCATTACAACCAAGAATCAATCTGACCTTCTTTTTAAATTGATAATTTGTATCCAATAAATACTTAATCGCATACATTGAAGCAACCGCAGCACCCTTATCATCAGATACACCTCTGCCATATAAACGATCACCCTTTTGGACAACTTCAAAAGGATTAGTATCCCAACCATCTCCTGCTGGAACAATATCTAAGTGACATACTATACCAATTGTCTTATCACCTTGTCCTACTTCACCATAGCAGGCATAATAATCAACATTTTTAGTATTAAAACCTTTTTCATTCATCATAAAAATAGCTTCATCTAATACCTTTTTATTCTGAGTTCCAAAAGGTTTTTCATCATCACATAAAACTGAATTATACTTAACTAATCTCTTTAAATCATTAAGCATATTTTCATAATTATCTTCTATATATTTCATAAATCTCCCTTCAAAATAAGTCCAACAGGACAATGATCACTGCCATATATATCATCATAAATCAAAGAATCAAGAACGCTATCCATGATTCTATTAGAAACCACAAAATAATCAATACGCCAACCAATTCCTCTCTCTCTTGCCCTAGTTCGATATGACCACCAAGAATACTTAACACTTTCAGGATAAAGTTTACGATAGGTATCTGTAAAACCACTTTCTAATAAACAACTAAACTTTTCTCTTTCTTGATCAGAGAAACCAGCTGAGAAATGATTATCATCAGGATTTTTTAAATCAATTTCATTATGAGCTACATTTAAATCACCTGTATAAATAACTGGTTTTTTCTTATCTAGCTCTATAAGATGCTTTCTTAAATCATCTTCCCAATGCATACGATAATCAATTCTTTTTAAACCATCCTTAGAATTAGGAACATAAGCACATACAAAATAGAAATCATCATATTCAAGACTTATTACTCTACCCTCTTTTGGATGATCTAACCCTTCAATATCATAGCTGACAGATAAAGGTTTCTTTTTAGTAAGAACCATTGTACCTGAATAACCCCTTCTTTCAGCGCAATTCATATAACGATAAAAGCCATCAAAGTTATAAGTTAATTGATCCTCTTGCATCTTGGTTTCTTCAAAAGCAATAATATCTGGATCCTCTTTATTTATAAAATCAATTAAATCACCCTTGCTCAAAATCGCTCTTAAGCCATTAACATTCCAATTTAGTAACTTCATTAAATAGCTCTTGTTATCTTTAATAGATAAGCTCTTTCTTCTTCATTTAAATAAGGACTTAAGCAAGCATATACTTCTTTATGATAGCTATTTAATAATTCTACTTGTCTATCATTTAAATACTTCTTATCAATAAGTCTTAAATCAAAAGGAACCATTGTCAAAGTCTTAAAATGCATAAATTGACCATATTCATTTAGTTCATCATTTTCAACTAATAAAAGATTTTCGCATCTAATGCCATACTTACCATCTAGATAAATACCAGGTTCATCAGATACCACATTGCCCCTTCTTAAAGGAATTTCTTCACTTCTTGAAGCAGAATGCATATATCTGATATTAGGTGGAGCCTCATGTACCGCTAAAACATGTCCTACCCCATGTCCTGTGCCACATCTATAGTCAATACCTAATTCCCAAATATCTTTACGAGCTAGAATATCAACTTGATTTCCTGATAAACCACTCATAAATTTAACCGAACTTAGATTAAGCATTGACTTTAAAACATAGGTAAAATGCTTCTTTAATTCATCACTTACTGGCCCTAAACAGATAGTACGTGTAATATCAGTAGTACCTTGCTTATATTGACCACCTGAATCAACCAATAAAATACCGCTATTATGTAACTGAGTATTGTTTTCCCTTGTTGGACCATAATGCATCATCGCTGCATTGAAATTGTAGGCAACAATTGGATTAAAACTTAAATCAAAGGCCTTATAAGATAGTCTGAATTCATTTAGCTTACATGCAGCATCATATTCATTAATGCCCTCTTTATCTATTTCATCTAACCATTTTAAGAAACGAAGCATCGCAACACCATCATAAATATGAGCTTGAATAGTATTTTTGATTTCTACTTCATTTTTCATTGACTTCATTTCTTCAATGATTGATATACAATTACATACCTTATTACCATGATTTCTAATTGAAACATAGCTTTGATAATTAACCTTAGTCTCATCTAACAAAATAACTTCATTTTTAATAGTCTTTAAAAAATCATAATATTCATCATATGGCCTAATAATTATTCCATCAGCATATAAATCATCAAGAATATTTTCATCTAATCTTTCTAAATCAATGAATAAATAGACATCTTCTTTATCAAATACTAAATATGAAAGAAAAACGGGAGTATATAAAATGTCATTGCCTCTTAAATTAAGAATATAGGCAATAGACTCTAAATTATTAACAATATGACACTTACCATTTAAGATATATTTAACTCTTTTTAATTTATCAGCCCTACTAAGTCCTGTATATTCAATATCTAGTTCATATAATTTATCTTTTGAAAGAGCTACTCGATTTTGAATTAAATCAGAATAAATATCAATACTTTTAATATTGACACCTTCATTAAATAATTTCTTAGCAAATTCAATACTAGTACGCTTACCATCTAAGCCAATGATTTTACCTGCATAATTCTTTTTGATAAATTCAATTGGATCTAGGGCACCACTTGTGCCAAGTTTTATAACTTCTACATCATTTGGTAAGCATTGTTTATCTGCTTGCAAATGATATCTACCATCAACAAAAATATAAGCTTTTTTAGTGTCAACAAGTAAAGTAGCCAATGAGCCAGAAAATCCTGAAAAATATTCAATAGTCCTAAAATATAAAGGGACATATTCTGACATATGATAGTCAGAAGTATTTAAATAATAAACATCAATATTATGTTTTTTCATCTGTGCTCTAAGAGCACTAAGTCTAACATTTTCCATAAAAGAAAAACTTCCTTCCTAATGATTTAATTCTAGCATATTTAATGCGCTTAGAAGTCATTTAGGGTATAATAAGCAAGTATGAAAAAGAATGATATTGATGATGTAACTCCTTTCGCAAGAAGGAGGCTTAATAACGCACTACGAAACAAAAATAGGCGCACTATTAAAGCTACTACAAATAAAGATAAAATCGTTGACACAAGCAATATAAATGAAGAAGTAAAAGATACTTCCACTGTTACTAGATCAAACATCGAACAAATAGTTGAAGAGATAGTTAATGAATATAAAAAACCTGCTAAAGAAAGCGAGACTCATGATAGTCCATCGGCTATCATCAAAAAGACGATTGAAAGCTTAAGTTCTAAGTTAGATTTCTCAAGTAATTCTGATAACCTAGATGACAATGATGATAATTTAGAATCTAGTTTAAATGATAAAAAGACAGAGCCTGTTAAAGAAGGCGAAGCTCATGATAGTCCATCAGCTATTATTAAGAAGAAATTTGATAGCTTAAGTTCTAAAATAGACTTCTCAAGTAATTCTGATAGTTTAGATGACAATGATGATAATTTAGAATCTAGTTTAAAAAAGGATGATGATAAACGTCCAAAGACAAAACCTGCTGTTAAAACATTAGCGATAATTACAACAGTTATTGCCGTTCTAGGCATTATTGGCTGTCTTGGTGCAATTATATTTGCCAACAAATTACTTGAAGATAAACCCGATTTTGATAGAAGTAAGTTAGAATCAGAGGATTCTAGTATTATCTATGATGTAAATGGTGATGAAATCGTTGAACTTGGTCTATATCTTAGAGAAAATGTTGAATATGATGATTTACCAAATTGTCTTGTAGATGCCTTCTTATCAATTGAAGACTCTAGATACTTTGAACACTTTGGCTTTGATATCCCACGTTTTACCAAGGCTATACTTGCTAATCTAAAGTCAGGTAACTTTGGCCAAGGTGGCTCTACTATGACCATGCAACTTGTAAAAAATTCTTATTTCCAAGTTGATGCTGATGGTGATTCTACGATGGCTGCTTCTAGTGGCATGAGTGGTGTTAAACGTAAGATGCAAGAAATCGTACTTGCCATTGAAGCAAATAACCAAGTAAGTAAAAAGGACATTCTTGCCCTATATGTAAATAAGATTAACTATGGAAATAATATTAGAGGTGTTCAAAAGGCTGCTCAATATTATTTCGGTAAGGACGCAAATGAATTAGGACTTGTTGAATCAGCTTTCTTAGCTGGTATTATCAATGCCCCTAATAACTACAATCCTTATAATGAGCTATATAAAAATGATGATTCTTATATCTATTTAAATTCAAAAATTACTTATCTTGAAAATGCCCAAGAAAGAACTGCTGAAGTATTAGACTTGATGGCATATCATGGCTATATCACTGAAGAAGAAGCTAAGCTTGCTAAGACGGTAAAGATTGAAGACTTATTAGCTGGTGTTGCCAAGAAATTCAATAATTATTCTCAATATTATCAAGACTATATTGATGCAGTAATTGAAGAAGCAACTGAAATCACCGGTAAGGATCCATATACTACTTCAATGCATATCTATACTTCTATGGAACCATATATGCAAAAAGTTTTATATGATATTGAAAATGAAAATACTGATTTAAGATATACTAATGATCTTGAACAATCAGCACTAGTTATTTTAAACAATCAAACAGGTGAGTTAATTGCCTTAGGTGGAGGGCGAAACCAAGAGCAACAAGCCCGTCAATTCAACAGAGCAACAAGTTCTTACTTACAACCTGGTTCTAGCATTAAACCAGTAATTGAATATGCCCTAGCCTTTGATAAGCTTGGTTGGTCTACAGCTCATACAATTACTGATGAACCTTATTATTTATATGGTGGTAATATCTTGGTTGCCAATGCTGGTGCCCAAGGTTATACAGGCGATATGCTAATTACAGAAGCCATCGCTAGATCTTTAAATACACCTGCTGTTCAAACTCTTGCTGCTGTAATTGATGAAATTGGTGAAGATGGCGTTAAAGAATATTTAAGAAGTATCGGTATTACTAAAAATCTAGATACCTTTGATCTTCAATGGGCAATTGGTGGTAATACATGTCTTGTTACTCCTGTTCAACTTGCTGGAGCTCATGCGATATTTATGAATGATGGCTATTATATTAAGCCACATACTATAAAGAAAATTATCTTCTCAGATGAATCTGAATATGTTGCTGATACAAGTGGAACCCAAGTTATTTCAAGTGCTGCAGCTTATATGGTTGCGACATGTGAAGAATATAATGTATCTGGTCCGTTCCTAAATAATATGCAAATATTAAAAAGAGATTATCCAGTATATGCTAAGACTGGTACAACCGACTGGTCTACAAGCGGTGCTCAATATGGTATCCCTACTGGTGCTCCTAAGGATATGTGGCTAATGTGTCAAAATTCAAATTATACAATTACGATATGGCTTGGATTTGATAAAGCGGAAGTTGGTTCTTACTTTACAAGTGCCGAAGATCTTGCCAACTTAAAAGGTAAGATTGGTAGATACATCTTAAATGAGCTTGATGAAAATATGGATGGTGATACAAGTGGAGTGAAACGTCCAGATGATGTAAGTGATGTAACGATTGTCAAAGGTGCTTATCCATATTGCCAAGCAGATGGAGGATACGAAACAGTTACTGGTTTAATTAAAACTAGTGCTCTAGAAGAAAATCCATTAACTACTGTTTCTGAAGTATTAGCGAATCTTCCTGTAAAAGAAAATGCAGGTGGTGGCTTAAGTATTACTGCATATAAGGGCGAATATGGCCAAATAGGCGTTAACTTCTATTCAGGTGGCTATTTCTGTTCAAATGGTACACAAAACATTTCCGCTACAAATGTTTATGGTAAAACAACAAGCGCAACTGGTAGATGTTACTTCCCACATTATCAATCAACTGGATCAAGCTATGTATATGGTGAAGTCACATTATATAGAGATGGCGAATATGCTCAAAGTGCGTCGGGTGAAGGTAGTGTAGAATTCTGGGACGTTGGTGAAGGAAGCTTTACAGCTTGTGTATACGCAAACGACCAAGAAATGTGCGTAGATATCAATTAAAGGAGACTGGTTCTCCTTTTTATTTTGAAAGGTGATTTATGAAAATAGAAATATGTTGTGGTAGCTATTTAGATGGCCTAAATGCCTACAAAGGCAAAGCTAAAAGAATAGAGCTTAATAGTGCCTTACATTTAGGTGGTTTAACACCAAGTATCGCTTCTTTAAAGCTATTAAAACAAGAAACAAATTTAGAAATAATATGTATGCTCAGACCTCGAGCTGCTGGTTTTAACTATACAGACAATGAATTTAGACAAATGTGTCTAGAAACTGAATTACTACTAGAAAATGGAGCTGATGGCATTGCCTTTGGCATATTAAACAATGATTTTCAAATAGATGATAGAAACAAGGAACTACTATCTATTATTAAAAAATATAATAAAGAAGCAGTATTCCATAGAGCCTTTGATCAAACAAATAATCCATATCTTTCGATAGAAAAATTAATAGAACTTGGCTTTGATAGAGTACT
>CAVGFC010000021.1:0-29321 GCA_963628775.1 Acutalibacteraceae bacterium | reverse complement strand
TGATGAATGATTGTAGTAAAGAGAAATATCTGTATCTTGAGCTAAGATAGGAATACTAGAAAAGATACCCCCTAGTATTACAACCAAGGTAATGAAAGTAACTAATAAACTATCCCTTTTCATTTGATTTAATTATATGACAGATTTTTAACAAGTCAAATGCTTATAATTTACTTAAAGCCTTTCTAAATTCAAAGAAGAATAGAATGGCAGTAAAAGTAACAGCTAAGCCATCCGCAATAGGTTCCGCTAAGAATACACCCATTGTCTTATCAGATACAATACTAGGCATAATATAAATAAGTGGAATTAATAAAACAAATTTTCTAAGTATGGCAACAATTATTGAACAAGCTGCATTACCAATTGATACAAACAACATTTGACAAGCAATTTGTATGCCAAATAAACCTAAAGCTGCACAATATATTCTTAATGATTTGGCTGTATATTCTATTAAAGCAGCATCTGTTGAAAAAATAGATGCGAATAATTTAGGACAAGTCATAATAAATAACCATAAAATAATTGAATAAGTTAAACAAGAAATAAGTAAGCACTTAAAAGTTTCTTTTACCCTTTCCTTATTCTTAGCACCAAAGTTATAGCTCGCAATAGGTTGAGCACCTTGTCCTATGCCTTGCATTGGAAGCATTATAAGTTGCATAACACTAGATAAAATAGTCATTGCCCCTACCGCAATATCGCCACCATATCTTTGTAAAGAAGAATTAAAACATACTGAAATAATAGATTCACTTGCCTGCATAATAAAAGTCGCTAAACCTAAGGCGATACAAGGAAGTATAACTACTTTTTCAAGTTTCATATTTTCCTTCTTTAAACGAATATTTGATTTTTCAGATTTTAAAAAATGAATAACCCAGATAGTAGAAATACATTGGGAAATAATAGTAGCAAGAGCTGCTCCTGATACACCCATATTTAACACGAAGATAAAAATAGGATCTAATACAATATTACATATTGCCCCAATAAGTACGGTAAACATACCAGTCTTGGCATAACCTTGAGCTGTAATAAAAGTATTCATACCAAGGGTTAACTCAACAAAGATAGTACCTAAGGCATAAATTCTTAAGTAAGATAAAGCATATGTAATCGTATTTTCACTTGCACCAAAAGACAATAAGAAAGTCTTACCAAACAGTTCAAGTATAATGGTAAGAACCAAAGAAACAATCACTTGAAGCAAGAAACAATTGCCTAGTATTCTCTCAGCTCCATCATAATCATCTTCGCCCATCGCGATAGAAGCACGAGGTGAACCACCACTACTTACAAGAGCCGCAAAAGCCGAAACAATTAAAATAAGAGGCATACATACACCAACTCCTGTTAGAGCGAGTGAGCCATCTTGAGGCATATGACCAATATAAATTCTATCGACAATGTTATATAACATATTGATGATTTGAGCGATAACAGTAGGTATAGCTAATTTAAACAATAATTTTTTAACAGGCTCTGTACCTAAAAAGTCCTTATTTTCCATTTCTTAGTTCCTTCTTTCTAACTTTCAAATTATTTTCCATCTTAGATAAAATATCCTTAAACGTTTCTATTTCTTTATCATTTAAGCCACTTGTATAAATATCAAAGAAATCCCTTTGAGCTTTTTGGCCATCTTTTAATATCTTATTTGCGCTTGGCAAAAGTTTTAAATGAATAGATCTTCTATCACTATCTAAACACTTACCAACAAGGAGTTCTTTATTCATTAAACTTTTGATAGTACTAGAAGCATGTGACTTGGCAATATGTCTTTTTTCCACAATATCACAAGCCTTATCTAGTTTTGGATTATTACCAAGAAACAAAATAATGGTTAGTTCCATATATGTGATATCGTATTTTTCACATATTGGCATCAATGTTTCCTTATATAGTTCATCACCTAATTGAAAAAATTCTATAAAATTCATAATAGTTCCCTTTTGAACAGTTCGTTTTCGAACAATTTATATTATAAACGCAAAAATAAAAAAATGTACTTCATTTTAAAGTACATTAAACTTGTGTTAAAGCGAGTTTTGCGATTTTAAAGAATTTGTTTCTTAGTCTATATAGAAAACTCTGCCTTCCTTTATTTCATGAGCCTTTGGCATATCACCATCAATATAGCCAAGAGCCATATTACCAATTCCATCATACTCACCAGTTATGCCTAAATCTTTTAAAACTTCTTTAAATTCAGGCATTTCAAATTCTTCTTTTGCACGATGAATCCAAATAGAACCTAGATTTAATGAAGTTGCTGCTAACATCATATTTTCCATAACTAAACAGCCATCATAAATTGAAGTAGGAACATTCTTTTCAGCTAATACAACAATTATCACTGGTGCATTATAGAAAGGATCAAAGCCTTCTTTCCAGCCACCAATCTTACAATTAGCCTTGGATAATTTATCTCTTAATTCTTTATTCTTAACAACCAAAGCAATAGTTGCTTGTCTATTCATGCCACTTGGTGCACTTAGACCTGCATCAACTATTTGTTTGATATCTTCGTTACTTGGCATATCACTTTTAAATTTTCTAATACTACGTCTAGTTTTGATGTTTTTGATAACTTCGTTCATAAGTTTATCCTCCACTTTTATTTTAATCTAAAAAATCAAGCAATATCGTATTTAATATTTCTAAGTCCTTACATATACAATGATTATCTATAAATACTAGATGTTCTATGTTTTTATTAATGGCATCTTTATATCGTTGAGTAAAATCTATATCGTATCTTTGTTTAAAAAGACTTAAATCTAAACCATAGCTAGTTCTTAAGGACATCATCACATTTTCAAACATTAAATCATCTTTATCTAATAATAAGTCTTCCTCGATAGTCTTATTATTTAAATAATCTCTAACATTTTTAGTATATGTATATCTTCTATTATCTATCTTACTAGCGCCACCTGGTCCTAAAGCTATAAAATCATCATAGTTCCAATAGGCTAAGTTATGTTTTGATTCGAACCCCCTTTTAGAAAAGTTAGAAACTTCATAATGAATATAATCATTAGCTTTTAAAGTTTTTTCAATATATTCATACATATCAGCTTCTATATCTATATCTAAATTCTTATAACCCTTTTTATTAAATAAAGTATTTTCTTCTATTGTTAAGGAATAAATAGAAATATGTTTAACATCTAAGGTTAAAATATCATCAATGGTCTTTTTTAAAATATCCATTGTTTGAAAAGGTAAAGAATACATCAAATCAATAGATATATTTTCTATTCCTTCTTGTTTAAACAAAGACACAACATTTTTAACTGTTTTAAAGTCATGCCTTCTATTCATTATCTTAAGTAAGTAATCATCTGTGCTTTCTACACCAATTGAAACTCTATTAATATTATGTTTCTTCATTATTTGGATTTTAGCTAAATCCACAGAATCAGGATTTACCTCAATGGTGTATTCCTTAATTCTATTCGTATATTTATCAAGATAACCTAATAAAGTATCTAAATCTTCATTATTAAGACTACTAGGTGTTCCTCCACCAATATAAATAGTTTCAAAATCAGAAAAAGGAAGATTATTTAAATCTTCCCTTATACTGTCTAAATATTTCCTTACTAGATCCTTATTAATGATAGTATGGGCAAAATCACAATAGCCACATATATTATCGCAAAAAGGAACATGAATATATAAATGCTTAATCATCGTCATCTAAAGAAAGAACAGCCATGAATGCTTCTTGTGGTATTTCAACACTTCCCACAGCCTTCATACGTTTCTTGCCTTCTTTTTGTTTCTCCAACAGCTTCTTCTTTCTTGAAATATCACCACCATAGCACTTAGCTAAAACATCTTTTCTAAGCGATTTAATATTAGTTCTCGCAATGATTTTATTACCAATGGCTGCTTGTACTGGTATTTCAAATTGTTGCTTAGGAAGAAGTTCCTTAAGCTTAGAAGTAATCTTTTGACCCCTATTATAGGCAAACTCTCTATGGACAATAATTGATAAAGCATCAATCATTTCGCCATTTAACAAGATATCCATCTTAACTAGATCCGACTTACGATAACCAATAAGTTCATAATCTAAAGAAGCATAGCCTCTAGAAACCGACTTTAATTTATCAAAATACTCAAAGATAATTTCTGATAAAGGCATCTCATATATAAGTTGATTACGATTATCATCAATATAAATCATATCCTTATAGATACCACGCTTTGATTGTGAAAGTTCCATAACTGGACCAATGTTATCACTTGGAACCATAATACTAGCCTTAACATAAGGTTCCTCAATAAAATCAATTCTAGTATTATCTGGCATCATACTTGGATTATCAATATATACTTCACTTCCATCGGTTAAAGTAACCTTATAGACAACAGAAGGAGCAGTGGCAATAAGAGAAAGATTATATTCTCTTTCTAATCTTTCTTGCACAACTTCCATATGTAAAAGCCCTAAGAAACCAAGTCTAAAGCCAAAACCTAAGGCCTTAGATGACTCAGCTTCAAAAGTTAAAGAAGAATCATTTAATTGTAACTTTTCAAGCGCATCTCTTAAATCATTATACTTACTATTATCAGTTGGATACATACCGCAATACACCATCGGATTCATCTTACGATAACCAGGTAGTGGTTCTTTACATGGATTATCAGAAAGTGTAATAGTATCACCAATAAAGACATCTTGTATTGATTTGATTGAAGCACAAAGATAACCTACTTCACCTGCCTTTAAAGTATCTCTTTTAACCTCATTTGGTGTTTTTACACCAAGCTCAGTAATTTCATATTCAGTATTAGAATGAAGCATTCTAATATGATCACCTATTTTGATTTGTCCCTGTTTTACACAAACAAAAACAACCACCCCTCTATATGAATCATAATAAGAATCAAAGACTAGAGCTTGTAAAGGATTGTTTATATCACCTTTAGGACAAGGAAGTTTTTTGACAATACCTTCTAGTACATCTTCAACATTTAGACCTGTTTTAGCACTAATACAAGGAACATCAGAACAATCTAGGCCAATTACTTCTTCTATTTCCTTTTTAGTTCTTTCTATATCAGCACTTGGTAGATCTATTTTATTAATTACTGGAAGAATCTCTAAATCATTATCAAGAGCGAGATAAGTGTTTGCCAATGTTTGAGCTTCTATGCCTTGTGAGGCATCAACAACTAGTATTGCCCCATCACAAGCTGCTAAAGATCTAGATACTTCATAAGAAAAATCAACATGTCCTGGAGTATCAATTAAATGAAAGATATAGTCTTGCTCGTCTTTGGCGTGATACTTAATTTGAACAACATTTAGCTTAATCGTAATTCCTCTTTCTTGTTCTAAATCTAAAGAATCAAGAATTTGGCTAGTCACCATTTCTCTTTTAGTAACCGTATTTGTAAGCTCAAGAATTCTATCCGCAAGTGTAGATTTGCCATGATCAATATGGGCAATAATTGAAAAATTTCTAATGTTCTTATTCATAATTTTCTCTAAATTTTTCTTTCATTAATCCTTTTCCACTTCCATTAAAGAAGCTTCTTGCATCCATTGTACCTTTGCCTTCTGGCCTAATTTCAAAGACCTTAATAAAACCATTTTGACAATCAATTCTTAAATAATCATTTTCATATCCCTTAAAAGCACAAGGACTAGTATTATCACAATATTCAAAGCCTACCTTAATAAACTTATACTTTTTATCTTTCATAATACTATAAGCACCAGGATTATCTAATAAACCTCTAATGTGGTTATATACTTTTAAGACATCATCATTAAAATTAATATATTCATCTTGCTTACTTAGGTTATAGGCAAAAGTAGCTTCTGTTTCATTTTGACTTAGTCTATTAAATTCACCCTTAAAAAACAAAGGTAGAAATTCAAGTAATGAATCTTTTGCCACATCACTTAATTTTTCAAACAAAGTAGCATTTGTATCATTAATATCTATATCTATTTCCTTAGTATATAAAATATCGCCAGCATCCATCTTCTTACTCATATAGATAATTGAAATACCTGTTTTTTTATCACCATTAATAATAGACCATTGAATTGGTGCCCCACCTCTATATTTAGGAAGTAAAGAGCCATGGGTATTAATTGACTTGAACTTGGGATATTCAATTAATTCTAAAGGAATAAATTGACCATAAGCACAAGTAATTATTAGTTCAGGATCTAAATCAATGATATTTTGATAATCTTCCTTAATACAAATTGGTGTAAATACTTTTAAACCATGTTTTAAAGCAACTTCTTTTACAGGAGAAGGAGTTAAAACTTGTTTACGACCAACCTTTTTATCAGTTTGGGTAACAACACCCACAATATTATAATTGTTGCTTAAAAGTCCTTCTAAGACATTGGCGGCAAAATTAGGTGTTCCCATAAATACAATTCTTTCATTCATAACGATAAAATTATAGATTAAAAATTGCATTTAATAAAGGACTTTGGTATAATTTTTTAGCGTATTCATAAGGAGGAACTATGGCAAATATTAAGTCACAAAAGAAGAGAGCTCTTACAAATGCTAAGAAAAATCTTGTTAACTCTAGTGCTAAATCACAATTAAAGACAGCTATCAAGAAAGTTGAAAAAGCTGTTGAAGCTAAGGATAAAGAATTAGCAACTGTAGCATTTAACGAAGCAAATTCACTTCTAGATAAAGCTTTAACTAGCCACTTAAAACATAAAAACTATGTAGCTAGACAAAAAGCTAGATTAGCTAAAGAAGTTAACAGTTTAGGTTAAATAAAAAGAAGTTACGATATGTAACTTTTTTTATACCCAAAAATAAAAAAGAAATAGACTAGCTATTTCAATTTTATTCTTCAACGTTATGATATACTTCTTGAACATCATCAACTTCATCAAGAAGGCTAAGTAATCTATTCCACAATTCTTTGTCTCTATCATCTTCTAACTTAACAGTTTCTTGAGGAATCATCTTGATTGCGCAAACTGAATATTCACAATCTGGAATTAAACTATCAACAACTTCTTGGGCCTTATGTAAGTCAGAAGGTGTTACATAAACAGTCATAAAACCATCTTCAACTTCGATATCATTAACATCAATGTCACCTTCAATCAAAGCTTCTAACATCTTATCTTCATCACTATAATCAAAGGCTAATACACCAAGATTGTCATAATTAAATGATACCGAACCCTTAACACCTAATTTACAATGTGACTTATTGAAACATTGGTTCATGGCAGCAACAGTTCTATTTGAATTATCTGTTAAACAATCAATGATGATTGTTGCGCCACTAGGTCCAATGCCTTCATATCTTAATGAATCATAATGTTCATTTGAACCACCCTTAGCTTTTTCGATCGCTCTTTTAATAACGTCAGCAGGAACTTGGTTTGCCTTAGCTTCTTTTATCTTTGATCTTAAAGTTAAATTCATTTCAGGATCAGGAACACCACTCTTGGCAGCGATATAAATTTCCTTACCATATCTAGAATAAACTTTAGATTTCATTGCTGCAGTCTTAGCCATAGCAGCGGCTCTTACTTCATGTGCTCTTCCCATAATTTTTACCTCTCAACTAATCCATTATATATTTTTTTAAATTATTGACAAATAATTCGTTGTTAGAAACAAACTTATTTGGTTTAAAAGCTAATGCTTCCTTAACTTTTTCATCAAAATTATCGTCATCGTTCATAATTGTTAAATACCCTTTTTGTTTATAAACATTAACAATCTGCAATTGATGATCATTTTGATGTTCGCCATACCTAGAAAGTCTAGGAACAGCTAAAACTTTTTTTTCATCGATTAAACAATTAACGATTGTTCCTACCCCACCATGGCTAATTATCAAATCAGCCTTTTTTAGATAGTCATCAAATTCATCCTTATCTAAATACTTATAAATTTTAAATTTATTTGAAGTGTATTCAGTAAATCCAGCTTGTACAATAAATTCATCATCTATCTTAGAATTTTCAATATAATCAAGTAAACGCTTAAAGGGCTTATCTTGTGTTCCTAGAGTAACAAATATCATTAGAAAATAGACCCCCAACATTCAGCACTAGGATAAACATTTAAAAGCTCAGGCCATTGAACAATAAATTTATCCGCAATAGGATAAATCATCTTACCAGCTTTAGTACCAGTTGTTATATTTGCCATGGTTTCAATCCAAACAATTTTCTTCTTAAAAAGATGAGCTATTTTACACATTGGCACTGCTGTATGAGTACCAGTTGAAACAACATAGTCTGGTCTAATTATTAAAAAATAAATAAAAGAAAGAACGATATTAAAAGGAAAAATAAACAAATAAGCAAGTATATGATCTTGAGTACCATAGGCTAAATATTTAACATTTTTATATTTATTTTTTAAAAATAAAGTTGAATCAGTCTTTTCACTTATTAAAGTATAATCGACATCATTAAAAAGGCTCTTTAACGCAAGGAGCTCTTCTAAATGTCCACCACCACTGGAAATAAATATAACTTTCTTCATAAATAAAAAAGGGATGAAACCATCCCTATTATACAACACTATTTAGCTAAAGCTTCTTTAACTAAGCTAGAAACCTCAGCTTCAGTTTGACAATTAATAGCCTTAGAAGCTAAATCTTGCATATCAGCTAACTTTAAGCCATTGATAATCTTACGTGCTCTTAAAATTGAAGTTGCAGACATTGAGAATTCATCAAGTCCTAAGCCTAACAATAATGGAGCTGCCATAGGATCACCAGCCATTTCACCACACATGCCAACCCATTTGCCATTAGCGTGTGCACCATCAATAGTCATTTTTACAAGTCTTAAAATAGAAGGATTTAATGGTTGATATAAATAAGAAACCTTTTCAGACATTCTATCAGCAGCCATTGAATATTGAATTAAATCATTAGTACCAATTGAGAAGAAATCAGCATGCTTAGCAAATTGATCAGCTAAAACAGCACTAGCAGGTATTTCTACCATCATACCAACTTCAATCTTATCTGCCACCTTAACACCTTCGCTAATTAATTTAGCTCTTTCTTCTTCATAGATTGCCTTAGCATCTAAGAATTCTTGAATAGTTGCGATCATTGGGAACATGATACATAACTTTCCATAAACAGAAGCTCTGATTAAAGCTCTTAATTGGGTTCTAAATACATCAGTTCTATCTAAACAGAATCTAATTGCCCTATATCCTAAGAAAGGATTCATTTCTTGAGGGAAAGTGAAATAGTCTAACTTCTTATCACCACCAATATCAAGGGTTCTAACAACAACTTTCTTACCCTTCATACCTTCAAGAACTGCCTTATAAGCATTGAATTGTTCTTCTTCAGTTGGGAAATCAGTTGTTGAATTCATATATAAGAACTCAGTTCTAAATAAACCAACACCTTCTCCACCATTACTTAAAACACCTTCAACATCATTTGGACCACCAATATTACCAGCAAGCTCAACTTGATGTCCATCTAAAGTAATAGACTTTTGATTAACTAAAACTTTTAAAGCTTCCTTTTCTTCTAGGAAAGCAGCTCTTTTAGCTTCATATTCTTTAATTTTGTCAGCATCAGGATTAACAATCGCTACCCCATCAACCGCATCAAGAATTAAAGTATCACCATTTTCACAGCTTGATAAAATATTACCTGTACCAACAACAGCTGGAATTTCTAAAGATCTTGCCATAATAGCAGAATGGCTAGTTCTACCACCTACCTCAGTACAGAAACCTAAAGTATATTTCTTATTTAAGCTAGCTGTATCAGAAGGTGTTAAATCTTCAGCTACAATAATTACTTCTTCATTAATTGCGGTTAAATCAGGAATTTGTAAACCTAAGATATTACATAATAAACGATAAGAAACATCCTTAATATCAGCAGCTCTTTCCTTGAAATAATCATTGTCCATTGATTCAAACATGGTGATCATATTATCAGAAACAGTTTTGCATGCAAAGTCAGCAGTATTTTCTTGATCAATCATGTCTAAAATTTGACTAGCATATTCAGGATCTTGAGCCATCATCAAATGAGCATCAAAGATAGCTAATTCCTCTTCAGATAGATTAACACTAGCTCTTTGTTTAACTTCATTGATATCAGCAACAGTCTTTTCTAGCGCTTTATTGAAACGAATTTTTTCGTCTTCCTTTGAACCTTTTAATTCTTTACATATAGTTACAACTGGAGATTGTAATTTAAACACCTTTCCAATTGCGATGCCACTACTTGCGGCAATACCTTTAACCATATTATTTCCTCCTACTCACAAATAAGATTTTAACTTATTTTAACGCTCTAGACAACTCAAAAAATTAGCATAAGCTTTCGCACGTTGTCTATAGTAAGTAGAAGATGAAAGGTAGCCAATATACCAATTACCCTTTTTACCCTTTAATACTTCATTAGAAATAATAAAGAAATCGTCCTCATCTAGAAGTTCATAAGCAACACCTTCGATTGTGCTCATTTTTTCCTTCTTATTATTAATATCATCGGACATATTACTAACTAATTTGTACCTTTCTATGTATTGCTTAAAATATGCGTATGCATCAGCAATCTCGCTAACTAATATGTAGTTAGTGCTTTTATTTTCGACTCGATAAATCATTGTGAGACTTCGATAAGACCATATTTGCCGTCATTACGTTTATATACAACAGCAATCTTATCTGAGTCAATATCCTTGTATATAAAGAACGAATGAGACAACATTTCCATTTGTAGTATCGCTTCATCTAGTGTCATCTCATCGGCATAAACTGTCTTGGTCTTTACAGGAATATCTGGTTGACCAGCATCCTCTAAAACAAAGGCCGAAGCTAAAGAATCTTTGTGTCTTCTAGATAGACGTGATTTTTGTCTTCTGATTTGATCCTCAATCTTATCTATAGCTAAATCAACGCCTGTCTTAAAATCTTCATGTACAACTTCTGATCTACAAATTCCAATTTTGGTAGGAATTGTAACCTCAATCTTTAAAGAATCGTTGTAAACTTTTACCGTAAAACGAGCAGTAGTATCATCGCTAACAGCGAAATACTTTGTCAAAAATGAAAGATGATTTTCAATATGTTCTCTCATTTCATCAGTGATAGTGATATTCTCACCATAGATAGCAAACTTCATAAGTTGCTCCTTTCTTTATATGAGGCTTAACAGCCATTTATAAACTAAATATAAACCATAGGCATCTAGGCCACAGTACTCAATAAGTTCTTCTTTTACCTTGTCATCATCTAGACTTGTCCCTTTGTCAATGCTACGCCAATTAAACACAGCCTTCATACCATCATTTATTTCTAGATTTTTATAGTCCATGTTAGAAACAACACTAACTAATTTTTTTAAAGTAAAATTGCCAGACATTCTAGTATCATAGACAAGTCCCTCTAAGAAGGGTTCAGCTAAATCGACAAAGCGATATTTTATATCTAATAATTGTTCTCTATATCTTGTAAAATAATTAGCTAGTTCATTAATACGTCTACACTCTGCACCATAGGCATTATAGGCAACAATAGGACCTGTAGAAGGTATATATTTAATGAGTCCTTCGGCGAATTCTTTACGACAATCGCCCTTGCCTAAAAATGAAAACTTATTCAAATTATTATTCTCATCCAATGTATATAGGACAAACTCAAAAGGTAAAACATCTAGTGGTTTCATGCCACAAAATTCTGGAATAAGATAAGTATCCCACTCAAAGTCAATGAAAGTAATAGGTCTTTTATCTAACTTGGATAGCCAATTTTTCAAGGCATATTTTAAGATAAATTGACCACCCTTTTTACTAGCCATTATTTGAGCATATTGAACTCTATTACAATCAAGTAAAGAAATATCAACATCTTTTAAAAGTCTTATCCCCTTTTTATACATGATGTCTTTATTAGCACTAGAAACAAGTGTTAAGATACTATCATCTTCTAGATTTGCTTCTTCTTTAAAACAATCGTAGTAATAAGGACAAATGCCCCTTGAATGACAAATTCTTGATTTATGAGGAAAATACGAATTTAAGTTTGTTGACTCTATTTGCTTAATAATGAGCTTAAAATTGTATATTTTCTCAATAAATAAATCATATAAATCAATATTATCAATATTATCAATTAAGATGAATAATTTTTCGACATCTAAAATATTGGAAAAAACATAGTCTTTATTGATATAAGCCAAAAATACTTTATTAATTTTAATATTTAGTTTATCTAAAACTTCTAACGTTAAACTAAAATAGCTAAAATCCAAATCCTTGATAGTAGTGCCACCTTGTACAAAGTAGATATCATATAGTTCATCATCAACTTTGTGCATAAGAGGAACCTTGATACGAAGTTCATCAGATTCAAAACGAATCTTCATAAACCAGTCATATTTATCTTTGTTAGACAAAAAGACTACATTACTATCACCAACCGTTCCCTTAAAATAATTATCAACATGCAAGAATCCTACAAGTAACTCAATTAAAGATTCATCGCTTCGCAAATATTGATTAAAAGAAGAAACTTCATCTTTAGAATAAAAATAAAGTCGAGGACATTTTAGATACTTCTTTAAATCAGTTATATGATACATAACTACCTTAAGGAAATTATAACATATCTATATATAAATTTTCTTAACTCTTGAATTTATATCACAAATTAATTCATAAGAAATTGTATAGATATTCTTGGCAATCAAATCTAGATCGCCATATACTAAAACTTCATCATAAAGAGAACAATTGATACCTGTAACATCAATCATAACTTGGTCCATGCATACATTGCCTAAAATATTACACGCTTCACCATTTACATAAACAACATTTCGACCGCTATTAAGTCTTGAATAGCCATCGCCATACCCTATCGCAACAGTTGCGACCTTTATATCCTTATCCGCAATAAATTTGCGATCATAACCTATCGCCTCGCCCTTGCTTACATCTTTAATATGGGTAATAACTGACTTTAAAGTTAAAGCTTGTTTTAAGCCATCAAAACCACCAAGTCCATATAAAATTAAACCAGGTCTAACCATATCTAAATGATAATAAGGATGCTTAAAAATGGTACCTGAATTAGCACAATGCTTAATCTTAAAATTAATACCTGCTTTTCTTAGTTCATCAATATAATAAATAAATAAATCAAATTGTTTCTTAGAAAACTCATCATTTAAACAATCTGAGAAATGGGTAAAGATACCCTCAAATTTTAGATTATCTAAATAAAAAGCCTCTTTCATCTCTTCAATATCTTTAAAGCCAATACGATTCATTCCTGTATCAATAGCCATATGACACTTAATATCAATGTTATATTCATTTAATTCTTTGGCATATTTTAAAGAATAAACACATTGTGTAATATTATATTCATTTAAAAGTCTAGTATCTTCTAAAGGAGTATAGGCAAGAATTAAGATAGGTGTACTTATGCCATTATCTCTTAATTCTATTGCCTCTTCGATATTACTAACTGCGAAATAATCCGCATTTAATTGTTCATATAACTTCGCAAGCCTTACAGCGCCATGACCATATGCGTTATCTTTGATAACTGGACAAATCATTGCGCCACAAGCTTGTTTCTTAATTAGATTATAATTATCTTCAATATTTTTTAAATTTATTTCTACCCAAGTTCTTTTACTCATAGAAATATTTTAACGCAAATAAAGATAATAAGTTAAATAAGTGTAATCGTACCAAATGGTCTAACAACTAGTTCCATAATTGAATCATCTCCAAAAACTGAAGATAAGACAAGTTTATAATCATCTACTAAGTTAAGTGGAACAATAGCTTGTATTGTGCCACCAAAGCCACCACCATGAACTCTATATGCGCCAGCTCTGCCTAAAATATAATCAGATAAAGCTAAGCCAATAGATAAAGGTTGATTAGTTGGTTGACTACTAGGATAAACATTTTGTAGATACATATAGCTAGACTTACCAGATTTATTAATTAATTCAAGTAAGGCATCAATATCCTTATTTTCAATTGCCTCTTTTTCCTTTATAGCGCGTTCATCTTCAGTATATAAATGGAAACTTCTTAAAATTGCACGATCATTTTTAAGTTTTTCCCTTAATTCCTTAATATGGGTTAAAAAATAATCCTTATCAACATCAGTTAAAACATTACCACCCATTAGTTTTGCGACATCTATCATTTCACTTGGAACTGCCGAATACTCATCACTTAAATCGGCATGATCACCCTTAGTATTTACTAAAATAAGTTCATAACCATAGTCGGCAAAATTAAACTCATAGTTTTCTACCTTTGGATCACTTTGATCCTTAAAATCCATTGCGACAAAGCCACCAACCGAAATAGTTGCTTGATCTAGTAAGCCTGATGCCTTGCCAAAATAAACATTTTCAGCATACTTAGAAATAATAGCCCTATCTATTGGCGTGATTAGCTCTTTGTTGTAAAGGGTATTAAATATCTCAACAACCATCACTTCAAAACAAGCACTACTTGACATGCCAGAACCAATTGCGACATTTGAATCACATATCGCTCTAAAGCCACCTGTAGTATAACCTAGTTCATTTAACTTAGCAGCAATACCTCTAATAAGAGCCTTAGAAGTAAATTTTTCATTGTCCTTAACTTCTAAACTATCTAGATTAACTAGACAATCATCAAACTTAGCATCTACAAACATACAAATATCATCTTCGCTTGCCTTAACTACACAAACATTATCGTAGTTGATTGTAGCTGATAAAGTATGACCATGTTGATGATCGGTGTGATTACCACCTATCTCAGTTCTACCAGGAGAAGAAATCAAATGATAGTCGCCATCACCAAAACGCTTATAAGCTTCATCAAGTAAATTTAGATACCTTTCCTTTTCTTTAGCAAGATAGGTAGTTCCCTTAATCTTAGATAATTTTTCATCAATGACACTTCCATTGATATATTCTTTTAATTCTTTATAATTCATATTTTATATCCTTTCGATTGTATAGATAATTGAATGTTCTACTTTCTTATTAGCGTAAATATATGGCTTTAAAAAGTCCTTATAATTAATACTATTTGGATAATATTGACACTCAAAACAAATTCCATAATAGTCATCATAAACTCTATTATATTTACCATTTAATTTGCCAAGGTAATTAGCTGTATAAACATGCATATCAGGTAAATCACTTGAAACAGACAACTTTAAACCATCATATTTTAATTCAGCCATTAATTTAAAATCTTCTTTTTCAAAAACATAATTATGATCAATGCCTTCTTTAGATAAATTGCCATGTCCTCTTTTTAAAACATCACCAATCTTATTAAACTCTATAAAATCAAAGGCTGTATTTTTGACATCAATTACTTTATCTGAAGACATAGAGCCATCATTTAAAGCAACCTTATCAGTATAAATCTTTAAATCATGATCAAATATATTATCAACACCACCATTTAAATTAAAGTAAGAATGATTTGTAATATTTAAGATACCATCACTATCACTTAGTGCCTTGAAACTATAAATTAAATTATTTCCATCAAGCTTATAAGTAACATCTAAATTCAAGTTACCAGGAAAGCCTCCAGACATATCGCCATCAAATAAAGTAAGGCTAATACTATCATCATTTAACTCTTTAAGACTATAGCCTCTAAAGCTTAAATCACCAACACCAGAATGTAGACACTTATCAACTTCATTTAAAGATAATTGATAAGTTTTATCGTTAATCTTAAAACTACCATTAGCTAAACGATTAGCGTTTCTACCAACAGTTGCCCCTAAGTGTGGTCCTGTGTTTTTAAAATAATCATTTTGATCATCAAAACCCAAAACAATATCCTTATTAGTACTTTTATCAATAAAAGAAACTAAAGTTGCACCAACAGAAGAAACTTTTACCTTCAAGAAATCATTTTCTATTGTATAAATCATACTTCACCATTAGCCTTTACAAGCATTGCCGCACCCATTACGCCTGGTTCCTTTAAAGAAGCCAAGGCAATCTCGGCAGGTCTAACGCCATTAAAATACTTATGATATTTTTCAACCATCTTATCAAAATAGTAAGGATTTTGATGATTTGCGACACCACCACCAATAACGAAAATATGTGGATCACAAATTTGGCCAATGGTCGCAAGTAACTTACCCATTTGATCAGCCATCTCATCAATTGCCTCTATCGCTTTAGGATCATCCTTTTTATAATTATCAAATAAAACTCTAGCTGTGCTTCCCTCACCATACAACTTAGAAGCAATCACGCCAAGTCCTCTACCACTTGATAAGGCTTCAATGCTGCCATTGTTTAAATCGCCCTTATTATCTTCATTTACATCTCTTACAATAATATTGCCTATTTCACCAGCATAACCTGTTTGACCTGATAAAACATGATGATTAATAATTAAGGCACCACCAATACCAGTAGAATGCGTAATATAGTAAACAATAGGCTTGCCCTTACCAGAGCCTAACATGGCTTCAGCTAAACCAGCCATATTTGCGTCATTATCAATATAGACAGGTAATTTATATCTTTCCTCAAGAATAGCGGCAATTGGATAATGCTTAAAGCCAACTAAATTATTAGATATAGACATCACCTTATTATAAGTATCAACAGGGCCTGGTACCGCTATACCAATTCCCTTGGTGTTTTCAATATCGCTTATTTGATCAAGTACTGAAAAAATAGCGTCTCTTATCTTTTCTTTAGGACCAATAAGCCCATATGATTCACTAACATGTTCTTCCAAGATTTTGCCATCATCATCCATCTTGCAAGCCCTTACATTAGTTCCTCCTAAATCAACGCCAACATAATAACTCATGATTATATTCTCCTTTTAATAGACAATTTAATTATAAGATAATTCGGCAATTAAATCATAGCCTTTATCTTCAACTATTTTAACTTTTACAAAAGAACCTAATTTTAATTCTTCATTTGTCTTAATATAAACTACGCCATCCACTCCATCTGGTGCTGACATATATGATCTAGCGATATATCTTTTAAATAAAGATTCATATCTTTCAATTAATACTTCATACTCTTTACCTATACGTTCTTTGTTTTTTTCAAAGACAATAGCTTGTTGAGTTTCCATAAGTTTGTTATATCTTCTATTAGCATCTTCTTCCTCAACTTGAGGCATATTATAAGCAGCAGTATCTTCTTCTCTAGAATAAGTAAAAGCGCCTAAAGAATCAAACTTTAGTTTTTTAACCATATTTAAAGTATCATTAAAAGTCTCCTCAGTTTCATAAGGAAAGCCAACAATCAAAGTAGTTCTAATAATAGCGTTAGGGAAAAGTTCTCTAATCTTTTCTACTCTTTCTTCAATTAATTTAACTGAACCTCTTCTATTCATTTTCTTAAGCAACATATCATTGCCATATTGAACAGGAATATCAAAATAAGGAAGAATGCGCTTAGAATTTTTCATAACATCTAAAAGCTCATTAGTTATCTCATCTGGATACATATAAAGTATACGAATCCACTTAAAATCAATCTTATCCAATTGTCTTAAAAGCTCAGCTAAAGAAGAATTAATATCAAGTCCATAAGTAGTAGTATCTTGAGCAACCACATTAAGTTCTTTTACACCACTCTCATATAATCTTTTAGCTTCATTAACAACTTCTTCAAGTGGGAAACTGTGATATTTACCTCTAATTAAAGGAATTGCACAATACGAGCAACAATTATTACAACCATCACCTATTTTTAAATAAGCGCTATAGTCCTTAGTAATAAGCTTACGCTTATGGCCATAATATGAATTAAAATCATGATTAAATAATTTAGCCAACTTTTTATCAAGACTTGGATAATCACTGATTCTTACAAACATATCAACTTCAGGGAATTCTTTAACACAATCATCATAATATCTTTGTGACAGGCAACCACAGACAATTAAATACTTAAGTCTATCTTTTTTAAGTTCAGCAATTTCCAAAATTGTATCGATAGATTCTTGTTTAGCATTTTCAATAAAACCACAAGTATTAATCACAATCGCATCACACTTTTTAGGATCGGCCTCTATTTGAAAAAATGGATCATCAAATAAACCAATTATATGTTCACTATCTACTAAATTCTTTGCGCATCCTAAAGATATAAAACCAATATTCATATTCCCTCCAAAAGAAAAAGAGTTTAATCAATACCCTTTTTCGCTCTAGCCGCTTGTTTATAGCGCTCTATTTTTTCTTCTTTAATCTTTCCTCTTATGAAATCTCTTCTTTGTTTTCGCTTGATTTCTTCAATCGCCCTTTGTTTCTTCTTTTTATAATTAGGCTTAACCTTTTCCTTTTTCTTGGTCAAAGTCATAGCGATGGCCTTTTCAACCTCTTCGTTTTTTCTTACATGTTTATATGTAGGAGATTTGCAGTCTTTAAACTCATTATTCTTGATATCTTTACAAGAAAAGTTAATTCCTCTTTTTTCCAGATTTCTAATCGAATTAATATCTTCTTCTTTATATAGACAATAAGCTGTACCATCTTTTTCATTTCTGCCAGTTCTACCAGCTCTATGAATATAGAAATCTAAGTCCTTAGGGAAACCTAGAGAAATAACATGACTTACACCATCAACATCAATTCCCCTACTTGCGACATCTGAACAAACAACATAGGAATATTGTTTACTAGCTAAAAGCTTAATAGCCTTTTGTCTATCCCTACTTTCAAGTCCACCATGAAGTAAAAGAGTCTTATAACCATGATCCGCCATATATTCATATGTTTCATCCGCATCAGTTTTAGTATTAGCGAAAATCAAACAAACATAAGGATTAATAAGTGGCAACAAATCTAAAAGTTTTTCCTTATATTCTTTGTGCTTACAAGGAACTAATATATGTTTAATCTTAGGATCTCTTTTTTTATCATCTACCCTAATAATCTTAGGATTATTTAAATAACGCTTAGTGAATTGTTCAAGTTGCGAAGGAAAAGTTGCAGAAAAACATAATATCTCTGGATTTTTAACCATATGTGAGAAAACACAATCAATATCTTCTAAAAAGCCATAATCAAGCGTCATATCAGCTTCATCAATGACAAACATTTGGACAAAATCAACTCTTATTAGATTATTAATAAATAAATCCTTGATTCTACCAGGTGTACCAATGATAATATGAGGCATTAAAGAAGATTGTTTCTTCTTATCAGTTCCTCCAGATAATAAGCTAATTCTAAGATCTGGCAAAATCTCGCACATCATTTTAGCGTTTTGAAAAACTTGATAAGCTAATTCTCTTGTAGGTAAAGAAATCAATACTTGAGTCTTATCGCTTAAAGTATTAATGTTTTCAATAATCGGAATTAGATAAGCATGAGTCTTACCAGTACCGGTTTTAGATATCGCAATTACATCCTTTTTTGAATTGGCAAATTCCAAAACCTTCTTTTGAACATTAGTTAAATCAGTAAAGTTATTTAATTTTAAAAATTCTTCAGTTGTCTTTTTCACTCGACTATTATAGCACATGCTAAAATAAGAATATGGAAATAAAAAGAATAGTACCAAGTGGTTATTGTAAGGGTGTTGTTAACGCAATAAATCTTGTTAAAAGCACTAGAGCTAAATACCCTAACAAGAATATTTATATCTTAGGAATGATTGTACATAATTCCTATGTATCTAAACAAATGAATGATTTAGGGGTTATTACCTTAGATGATACAAATAAATCAAAAGAAGAACTACTTGATGAAATAAATGATGGTGTAGTTATTTTTACTGCCCATGGTATATCAGACAAAATTAAACAAAAAGCTATATCTAAAGGTTTAATAAGCGTTGACGCAAGTTGTGTTGATGTCATAAAAAATAAAGACTTAATCAAAGGCTATATAGATAAAGGCTATGATGTAATCTACTTTGGTAAAAAAAGACATCCTGAAGCTGAAGCTATCTTATCAATAAGTGATAAGATTCATTTGGTATGCTCATTTGTTGATATAGATAATTTAAATATTAAAAATGATAAGATATTTGTCACTAATCAAACAACCATGTCATATATGGAAGTAGAAGATATGCTTGCTTATTTAAAAAATAAATATCCAACATCTTTAATACAGAAAGAAATATGCAACGCCACATCTTCTAGGCAATTAGCGGTTACTAGTATTAAAGATGGTGACATCTTATATGTTGTAGGCGATATTAAATCAAATAACACCAACAAATTAAGGGAACTAGGAGAAAAGAATTTTAAGAAAAGCTTTTTAATCAGCAATTATAAAGAAATAAATAAAAAAGATCTTATTAATCAAAATAAGATCTATGTTACAGCTGGAGCTAGTACCCCACCAATTTTAGTCGATGAAGTAATTAAATATCTATCTAGCCTCTAAATCTTTTTAAGATGGCCTTAGGACTAATATCCTTTATGCCAAATATTACTTGTGGCAGTCCAAATTTAACGCTCACAAAATAATAAATACTTATCATCAACATACCGCATATCGCCATAATCACAATATCTAGTATTCTACTTGTATAGGCAAATTGTAATAAGCCATGTAGTAGATATATTGGAACAACCATTATTAATGAAGCGATAATTATAAATAAAGTCTTTCTAAGGGTTAAAGAGAATTTGGTATTAAATTTTCTCTTTAAGATGAAACCATATACCAGTATTACAAATAAGGAACTAATAGCGGTAGATAAAGTCATACCATTAGAACCCATTAATCTAACTAAAATAAAGAAACTAATAAGTTTTATAACACAACTCATAAGTAAAGTAAGTGTAGCTTCTTTCTTTAATCTTAAAGTAATCATAATACTTGAAAGAATTGGCGCAATAGTATCAGTAAAAGTAACAAGTGAATAGAATCTAAACAACTTAGTTCCTACATCAAGATTAGAATTACCATACATAATAAAATAAATATCACGCGCAAAGAAAGTAAAGATAATTACAGTTGGAATTAAAATAAAGAAAGCTGTTTCAATTAAAGAAATAATTTGTTTATTTAGAGTCTTAACATCTTGTTTCTCAAATGATTCCGATAAATAAGGCACAAGTCCTGAAGAAAAGCCTAATGTTAAGACTTGAGGAATACTAGAAAGCTTATTACAATTAGCCAATAAAATACCCATTTCTAGTTTTGCCTGTTCAACAGACATACCAGCTTTAGTAGCAGTTTCCATAAAGAAAGTTGAATTAATCAAGGCACTAAGTGAACCCAAAAAAGAAATAAGTAAGTAAGGAACAGATAATGAAATGATTTCTGATATTAGAACTTTCTTACTCATTTGTGGGCTTTGTTGGCTTTTAACTAATTCGTTAATATGTTTATCATCTTCTTTAGTAAAGAATAAGAAAAAGATAATAGTAACTAAAGCCGCAACTCCAGCAGCCCCAATAGCTGCATATATTGCATATATAGAATCAAGTTTAATAATTCTTACAAATAAATAGCCAAAGAAAATAATACAAAAAACTCTTACAAATTGTTCTAAGGCTTGTGATGATCCATATAAGTCTAATCTTTTAAGACCTTGATAGTAGCCTCTAATCGCACTTAAAAAAGGCACTAATATAACAGCGAACAAAAGAATTGAAAAAATAGTTTGTAAGTGTTGTATATCATCTAAGGTAGCAGCTGAGCCCATTGATTGACGAGCTAGGGATGGTGAAGCAATAAAGAAAATAATAGCCACCAAAAAAGTCAAACTCATGACAATTGAAATACCAAGTTTCTTTATTAATAAAACGGTTTTATAGTCTTGTTTAGCATAATACCTAGAAACAAGGGCCGCAATCGCAAAAGGAATACCAGCACTAGAAATCTTTAATAATAAATCATAGTAGGTATAGGCAATTGAATAAAAAGCCATATTAGCTTCACCCGCAAAAGATGAAAGTGGTGAATAGTAAATAAGGCCTAAGGCCTTAGAAACAAAGATACCAAAAGATGATGTTAAAGCCGCAATCATCAAAGATTGATTTTTCTTATTCTTAGGCATTAGACGCTCCTACTTTAATAAATTCTCTTTTAGTAATACTTAAATCTTTGTTTGACCAAACAACTAAAACATATAAAGTTGGATCGCCGTTTTCAGTAGTACCTGAAATATTAATACCCTTCACAAAGCCTTTATTAACATTTGATTGATTAGGAATTAAAGTATACTTCTCTTCTTCAAATAAGCCGATATTAGCAGCCATAGTACTTGAATAATCTACACTTTTTTCAATCGCAATAGCTTCAACGTTATACATTGCAACTTTAACATTATCAATTGTGATATAAAAGCGATATCCTCCATCAATAGAGGTAATATCAAAAGATATATCAAAATATTCACTACTATCTTTAAAATCAGTACGTGAACTTAGTTGTTCAATCATTGAATTATATCTTTCACTAGCGCTTTTATTTATAGTCGAATCACTACTACAAGCAGTCAATAAAAACACTACTAAAAGAAAACTTATAATCTTCTTAATAATCATTTTTATTTAAAATTTACAGCGTAATAAAATTTCTTTCCCTTTTTAATAATTGTTAATTTACCCTCAAAAGCATCTTCTTTATTCAAGATAAAATTAACATCATTAACCTTATCACCATTAATAGAAATAGAGTTACCAGTAATTAAATCTCTAGCTTCTCTTTTTGAATTACATACATGGCAACTAATCAAAGCATCAATTAAACTAGTTCCCGATTCAATCTCACTTTTTTCTAAATCTGCAGTTGCATCTTGCAGCTCTTTAAATGATAAAGTTTTAATATCACCCTTAAAGAAAGTATCCGCAATCTTAACAGCGTTTTCATAAGCTTGTTTTCCATGTATGAAAGTAATTACTTCTTTAGCAAGGGCTTTATGAGCTAAACGCAAATGTGGTTCTTCTTTATTAGATCTTTCTAATTCTTCTATTTCTTCTCTTGATAAGAAAGTCAAAAACTTCAAGTAGTCAATTACTTTATCATCTTCAGAATTAATAAAGAATTGATACATTTCATATGGACTAGTCTTATTTGCGTCAAGCCAAATAGCCTTACCATTAGTTTTGCCAAACTTAGAACCATCAGACTTAGTAAGCAAAGGCATAGTAAAACCATAAGCTTCCTTACCTAATTTCTTACGAATAAGTTCTATGCCAGCTGTAATATTACCCCATTGGTCTTGACCAGCAACTTGTAAAGTTACATTATCATTTTCATATTGATATAAGAAATCATAAGCTTGAAGAAGCATATAAGAAAATTCAGTATAGGTGATGCCCTCATCAAGTCTTCTTCTAATAATATCTTTGTTTAACATGTAGTTAATATTGAAATATTTACCTACATCTCTTAAAAATTCTAAGTAAGAAAAGTTCTTTAACCAATCATAGTTATTTACAACCTTAAAGCCAAATAAAGTTGATGCTTGTTTAGCAAGACAATCAAAGTTATGTTGAACTTCTTCTTTGGTAATCATAGGTCTTTCACTATCTGGTTTTGGATCACCAATTAATCCTGTTCCTCCACCTACTAGTAACACAGGATTGTGACCAGCATCTTTTAATCTTTTAGAAATTAAAAAAGATGAAAAATGGCCAATATGAAGGGAATCTCCAGTTGGATCAGTCCCAATATAGAAAGTCATTCCTCCAGCATTTAATTTTTCTCTTAAGTCTGGTGAAGAACAGTCTTTAATTAGACCTCTCCACTCTAATTCTTCATATATTCCCATAATCACTTAGTTGTCTTTCTCTCTTTATAAATATATCCTAATACCTTTTGTTTATCTTCTACTTTTTCATTTTTAAGCATCTTAGTCATTAGACGCATAGAAACAGCACCTAAATCATAAGTTGGAATTTCAAAAGCAGTGACCTCAGGTCTTACCATAGATAAGTACTTAGTATCATTTAAACAAATAATTTCAATATCTTGTGGAATCTTCACATTATTTTCGTTACAAGCGTTTAAACATGCCAAAGCTTGTGAATCACGATTTACTATTACTAGTTGATGTCTATGATTCTTAAAATAACTCTTTAAGAACTTATAGGTTGATCTTTCATCATTAGAAAATTCAAGATAGCCCTTAAATGTTAACTTATGATCTTTAAAACACTTACTAGCACCATCAACCATTTCCTTAGTCATGTTTTTGTTTCTTCTATCATCTAGTATGACAATATCTTTCTTACCAGCATTTATATATTCATCACAAATATCATAAACAGCTTTGCGATAATCAACACATACTGAACAAATAGAATTGGCAATAATCCTATCACCTACCGCTACAATTGGAATATTATAAGCATCTAATTCTTTGATAGCTTCATCATCAAGACCATTATTACAATAAATAACTACACCATCTACACGAGATTTAATAACCTCATCAACAGCATCTTGAATATTTGTTATACCTTGGGTAACAGCATGTAAATAGATGTTATAGTCATATATCTTGGCAACATCACATAAACCATTAATCAATTGGCCTGTTGTATTAATAGACTCTTCAGGAAAAATTAAACCAATTGTGGTAGTTCTTTGCAAAGCTAAACCTTGCGCTATAGCATTTGGCTTATAACCCAAGGTTTTAATTGCTTCTTCTACTTTTGTTTTTGTTGCTTCTTTGACAACATCTGAACCGTTCATTACCCTAGATACGGTAGCTAAAGAGACATTTGCTTGTCTTGCTACATCGTAAATAGTTACACGTTTCATATTTATTCCTTATCTTCTTTTTCTTCTTCTTTTGTTTCAGAATCAGGTTTTAACCAAGCCTTTAAAGCAGCAACAGCTTTTTCAGCTACATCGATAGTAGCATCCTTAGCCTTTTCAATATTTTCCTTTACTTCTGGCTTATTTAGATAATCTTGAACACCCTTTTCTGCCTTTTTATAAGTATCAGAAACAGCATCTACAGCCTTCTTAACATTTTCGTTTTCCATAACGTTTTTAGCAGCTGTTTCTACTTTTTCACCTGTTTGCTTAGCATAAGATGAGGCATTATCTACAACCTTCTTAACTTTTTCATTTTCTTTTAATTGACCAAAGGCCTTATTAGCACCATCACTTAAATCTTGAGCCTTAGCCTTAACAAAGTCTAAAGTCTTCTTTACTTCTTCTGGATTGGTTGCTTGAGAATATAGGCCCTTAAGCTTATCAATCGCCTTGTTTAATACTTCAACAGACTTTTCCTTAACTTCCTTCGCCTTGCCTTGAAGATCATCTTCAACTTCATCAGCATTCTTTGAGATTTCATCAATCTTCTTTTTCATCTCTTCAACAGTTTCATCAATTTGTTCTTCAATTTTCTTTTCTTCAGACATCTTTATTCTCCTTTGCCTAAAATATCATCAAGACTAACTTCCTTTAATTGTTCAGGTTGATCATTTTCTTGATCATCGTCAGTCTTTTTAGCCTTATTTACAAAGCCATCCACTTTATCCTTAATGACACCAATATTCTTAGAAACATAGTCCTTAGCATCATTTATTGCCTTACCAGTAGTCTCACATGCTTGATCAATATGCTTGGATACACTCACTGCACTATCAAGTGGTGCTTGTACCTTATCTAAAGAAAGTTCAACTTTTTCAATAGAACCATGGGTTTTATTAACAGTAAGGGTTAAAGATTCTAAAAACTTAACAAGTTTAAATAGGACTATTATTAGAAATATAAGTGCTACAACACCTAATATTGGTAATAATTGTGAACATATACTAGAAAAATTTGTCATCTAAATTACCTCTATTCTTATTCTATAAAATTATGAAAAAATTTTCAATATATTTGTAAGCCCTATCACTATAGATAATTCTTAGTTAAATGGGCTAAATTATAGATATCCTTACTAGACATAAAAACATAGACAGCACTACCATTTTCAGCTAATAACTTAGCGCCACTTTCATCTTCACTTAAGACAATAGAGCCATCAATCATATTAGCTAAATAATTAATATCAATATCAGTGCCATCCTGTTTATCATCGATAGATGTAAAATCTAATAAATATATTTTATCTGCAAGCGATAAGGCATCCTTAAAATCATTAGCGAAATGTAGGACCCTACTAGCTCTATGAGGCTTAAAAATCGCAATAATTTTTTTATCAGGGTAGCGTAGACGAGTTGCCTCAAGTGTCACCTTTACTTCTGTTGGATGATGAGCATAATCATCAACTAGAATTGAATCCTTATATTCTTCAATAATATAACGACGCTTTGGACCAACATAAGACATTAAAGCCTTATTAACTTCATCAAGATCAAGACCTAATTTATAAGATAAAGCTATAACGCCTAAGGCATCTATTAATAAGTGTCTACCAACTAGTGCTAAATTAAAATGATGAAGGAACTCACCTTTATAAAATAAATCAAAAGTAGAGCCATCTTTATTTTCAATAAGATTTAAAACATAAAAATCATTAGTATCACTTATACCAAAGCTATAGTTTTCTTTTCCCTTAAAATCTAGCTTTTGACACCACTTATCATCACCATTATAGAAAGTAATGCCTTTAACATTTTCTATAAACTTTTGATAAGAATTAAAATAATCTACTTCATCTTTAAAGAAGTCAACATGATCTATTTCGATATTGGTGATAATTGCGTAATTTGGAAAATAAGAATGAAAATGATTTCTAAATTCATCTGATTCCACACAAATATATTCGCTATCTTTACTTAAATATCCTTCACCATCACCTATTAAATAAGCAGTATTAAAAAACTTAGATAAAACAGTTTTACAGATAGTTGTTGTTGTAGTTTTGCCATGAGAACCACATAAAGAAACCGACTTATAATTCTTCATAAGTTCACCTAAGAACTCATGATATCGATAACACTTACAAGTCTTATTATTTCTAGCAGCTATTACCTCATCAAAATCATCTAAAAAAGCATTGCCGATAATAACTGTATAGTTATCTTTTATATTTTCAGGATTAAATGGCAAAATCTTAATACCATGTTTAATCAATTCATCTTCAGTAAAGAAATGCTTATCTAAGTCAGAACCAATAACTTCATTGCCCACTTCCTTTAGCATTATCGCTAAAGCAGCCATGCCAGAACCCTTTATACCAATAAAATAATACATATTACTTACTCTTATATAAATCATCAAACAAGCTTACTTCGCTTGTCTTTTCAAAAGAATCAAACTTATCATTTCTAAGCTCAACAGTAGAGAAAACATCAGTTAAATCCTCAGTCACATCGACCGCAACTGTTTCTTTCTTTTTAACAGTCTCTTTTTTAGAATCATTTCTATTATTGATAGTATCATAACCATATATTGGTGAAAAAACAGTACCTAAATAATTAGAACGTGGTTTTTCAGTACATGCATAATTTGCGTTAGAAGTAGAACTTTCCTTCTTATCGTCTTTTTCAATATTACCAAAAATAGGACTCAAGAAAGGTTGAGCGACATATTTTTCTTCTTCTTCCTTTTTAGTTTCAACCTTTTCAAGGATAGAAACTTCTTTTTTAATTTCGCTTTCTTGATAATTAATAAAAGTATTGTTAGAACTTGTAATATTTTCTTTTATAGAAGTATCTTCCATAAGGGGGTTCGAATCTAAAGCTTCTTTTTTAACCTCTGGTTTTTTATATAAAATATCTGAAGCCTTTAGCCTATTATCAGTCTTTTTTTGAACTTCAGGATTTGAAACATCATATTCATCTTCAAATAATAAATCAATAAAACGTTGTTTTAATGTTTGTGAACTTGCCATATTTATAACCTACCTTTAATTATTTTACTACACTTAATCACTAAGTTATAAACTATAATTTGTGATACATTGGTTTCATTTTATCGTATGTACATACATATTCAAAACCTAAGTCCTTTAAAAGTCCATAAGTTCCTTTTATATGGCTACCTAAGTCCTCTTTCTTATGGGCGTCAGAACCAACCGTAATTATTTGTCCATTTAATTCCTTATAAAGTTTTAAGATATCAATTGAGGGAGTGCTGTCTTTTAGATGATAACGATAACTAGAAGTATTTACCTCTATTCCCTTATTATCATTGATTGCGGTCTTTAGTATTTCTCTAATTATTTCTTCTTCATATTTAAAAGGATAAGGACCATTTAAATCATAGCGTCTCATTAAATCTAAATGCGCTAATACTGAATAATTTTTATAGACCTTAATACATTTCAAAATCTCTTCATAATATTCATCGTTATATTCTTTTTGTGTTTTACCAAATTGAGCCTCTTGATTCCAAGATTCTTTATCATTTACCTGATGCATAGAAAAAAGAATAAAATCAAGCTCATCTTTATATTTTTCAAATAAAGAATTATACTTTTCAATGGTATGGGATTGAACACCGAATTCTAGTCCTTGTTTAATGGAAATCTCATTACTATATTTGGCTTTCATATCATGTAGTGTCTTAAAGTAAATTGGATAATTACAATTAGATAAAACAGATTTCATTTCTTTGCCATTAATATTATAGATTTTAGTTTCAATGCCTCTATAATCATCAAAATCTCTTTTAATACCATAGTCAACATGCTCAGTAAAACAGATTTCATCAAGACCAAGCTTAATGGCTTGTTTGATTTGTTCCTCCATTAATTCGGTTGAATCATCAGAAAAATTTGAATGTAAATGATAGTCAAAATACATAATCGCCCCCAATAAAAAAGGTATCAAGTTGATGATACCATATTTTTTATAAGCTAGAATGTAAGGTTTCTAGAACCACCTTTAAATCATTAACACCCATTTGGCCTGGTGCGCTAGCTTTTTTAGCAGCACCAAATGTAAGACATGAACCAAATACTTCTCCAGAGAGTCTAGATATAACACCAGTGCCAGCCATAGACATGGTAATAATTGGTCTATCAGCTTTCTCTTCCGACATTTCTCTTGTAGCACTCAACAAAGTAAGTACATCTTTTTTACAAGTAGGCATTACCGCAATTTTAGGAATATCAGCGCCCTTGTCTTGCATCATACATAGTCTATTTACAATTTCTTCTTGACTTGGTGTCTTAAAGAAATCATGATTACTCATAACAACTTTTACATCATTTTCATGAGCTACTTTTACAATCTCTTCTACTTCTTTATCGCCTGTAAATAATTCAACATCAACCGCATCTACATATTTACTTTTTGCGACTTCTTGATTTAGTGCCACATAATAAGAAGTTTCAACTTCCTTTTCGCCACCTTCTTTTTTAGAACGGAAAGTAGCAAGAATTGGTGTATCTTTAAATACTTCTCTAAGCTCTTTTGCCATTTCTACAAC
>CAVGFC010000020.1:0-4360 GCA_963628775.1 Acutalibacteraceae bacterium | reverse complement strand
GATTCACACATAGAACAATACATACCATCAATTTTTAATATATATTTCATATATTTTCTTTTGCCTTTGCAAGATCTTTTTTTAAATCAGCAATTTTGTGACAAGAGCCATGGCTTCCGCAACTGCTACAATCATGCGTACAGAGATTTTTACCTGCTTTCTTATCTTTAATCATGCCATTTATGATAAGTGCAACAATAAGAACTAAAATGATTAATACAATAACGGTACCCATAACCCTCCTTTTAGAACTTAGAAGTTTCTAATTTAGTAGCTTCCTTGTACTTTTTAAAGAATAACATATAAATCATCACACATGTAACAGCAATAGCAACAATTAAACCGAAAATGTTTAAGTTACCAGTAAATGCATTACCATATTGAGTTACAAGGAAGGCAATTATATAGGCAAATCCACATTGGTAGCCAACAGCAAACCATGTCCACTTAGGAGAATTCATTTCTCTTTTAATTGCACCAATAGCTGCAAAACATGGAGCACATAATAAGTTGAATACTAAGAATGAATAGCCAGTTACTGTTGTAAAGTGTTGAGCTAAAGTAGCATAAGTACTTAATTCACCACCACCATATAAGATAGACATAGTAGCAACGATATTTTCCTTAGCAACCAAACCTGTAATACTTGCAACAGCTGCTTGCCAATTGCCCCAACCTAATGGTAAGAATATCCAAGCAATCAAGTTACCAATTGAAGCTAGAATTGAAGAATCAATTTGATCTTCTGATAACATTTGGAATTTGCCATCAACAACACCAAAGTAAGTAGCGAACCATACAAAGATAGTAGATAAGACAATGATTGTACCAGCCTTCTTAATAAATGACCAGCCTCTTTCCCACATTGATCTTAGTACATCGATAAATCTAGGCATATGATAAGCAGGAAGTTCCATAACAAATGGAGCAGGATCGCCAGAGAATATCTTAGTCTTCTTTAAGATAATACCAGAGATAATGATTGATAACATACCTACAAAATAAGCACTGGTAGATACCCAAGGTGAGCCACCAAATATTGCACCTGCAATCATGGCGATAAATGGAACTTTAGCACCACATGGAATAAATGTAGTAGTCATGATAGTCATACGTCTATCTCTTTCATTTTCGATAGTTCTAGAAGCCATGATACCTGGAACACCACAACCAGTACCTACAAGCATTGGGATAAATGATTTACCAGATAGACCAAATTTTCTAAAGATTCTATCTAATACAAAGGCAATTCTAGCCATATAACCACACGCTTCTAAGAAAGCTAATAGGAAGAATAGTACAAGCATTTGTGGAACAAAGCCAAGTACTGCACCAACACCAGCAACAATACCATCAATGATTAAACCATTTAACCAATCAGCACAATTTAACTTTTCAAGTAAATTGCCAATTAAAGTAGGAATACTATCAACCCATATACCATAAGTAGTAGTATCTGGAGCGCCATAGCCACTCTTATAATCAGTATTTAGATAATTATCAATAGCGTTCTTTAAATCTTGTTTAGTAACACCTTCTACAACTTCGCTAGCAGCTGTTTCTTCATCTTCTACAGTATAGGAAACAGTAGCATCATCTGCAGTATTGGAATATAGATATTCTAAAGCTTCCTTAGCTTGAGCTTCATCGAATTCTTCATTTTCTAAATCGATTGCAGCCGCAACATTATCATTGCCCCAATCAGCATTGAAAGCAGCAATGATTGAATCAGAATCACCATAGTTTTCTACAGCTTCTTCATATTCAGCAGTTCCATTTCCAAATAAATGCCAACCATCACCAAAGATACCATCATTTGTAAAATCAGTAGCAGCAGCACCTACAGTTACCATTGCGATATAGTAAACAAGGAACATAATTACCGCAAAGATTGGAAGACCCAACCATCTATTAGTAACGATTCTATCAATCTTATCAGAAGTAGTAAGAGCACTTGCGTCTTTCTTCTTTAAGACATCACCAATAATAGATGTAATATAGTTATAACGTTCATTTGTGATGATTGATTCAGCATCATCATCAAACTTAGTTTCAATAGCCTTAATATCAGTTTCAATTGAAGCTAAAACATCTTTAGAAAGCTTTAAAGTTTCAATAGCCTTTTCATCTCTTTCAAACAACTTGATAGCGTACCATCTCTTGTTTTCACAAGTTTCTAAAGCCTTTGTTTCAATAGTCTTTAAAGTTTCTTCGATTTCACTTGAATACTTATGATTTACAAGTTGTTCACCACCAGCTGCCTTAACCGCAACTTCAGCACATTCTTCAATGCCTGTTCCTTTTAAAGCAGAGATTTCAACAACCTTGCAACCAAGTTCCTTAGATAGCTTCGCAACATTAACCTTGTCACCATTTTTTTCAACAACATCCATCATATTGATGGCGGCAACTACTGGAATACCAATTTCAAGTAATTGCGTTGTTAAATATAAGTTTCTTTCAAGATTTGAACCATCAATGATATTTAAAATAACATCCGGCTTTTCATTTAATAAATAGTTTCTTGCGACAACTTCTTCTAGAGTATATGGAGATAATGAATAAATACCAGGTAAATCGGTAATAATTACTCCATCATGTTTTTTAAGTTTACCTTCTTTTTTCTCAACAGTAACACCTGGCCAGTTACCAACAAATTGATTAGAACCTGTTAAGGCATTAAACAATGTTGTCTTACCACAGTTTGGGTTACCTGCTAAAGCAATTTTAATTCCCATAAATTCCTTCCTTAGTTAGCTTTTGCTAACTTATATTTAATAAAAAACTAAATCTTTTCAACTTCAATAAGTTCAGCATCAGCTTTTCTTAATGAAAGTTCATAACCTCTAACATTCATCTCAATTGGATCACCAAGTGGAGCAACCTTAACAATCTTAACGACTACGCCTTTTGTAAGACCCATATCCATGATTCTTCTCTTGATAGCGCCTTCACCATGTAACTTGACAACCTTACAAGATTCACCAATTCCGATTTCTTTTAAAGTAAGCATTTATTCCCCCTTCTAATTAACCATAATTTTATTAGCTAGATTTCTATCAATCGCAACTCTACTGTCTTTAATGTTTACGATAATATTGCCAGCTAATTCATTCACGATGGAAATATCAGCGCCTAACACAAAGCCTAAATCAGATAAATGACTTCTAACTTCATCATTTCCAACAATTTTTACAACTTTACAAACTTGTCCAGCTTTCATAAATGCTAATGGCATCACAATACCTCCTTGCTTAGCAACAACTAACCAGTTAGTCTTTGCTAACCTCTATAATATTATACCTAGTATTTTATTAAGTCAATATCTAAATTTGTGATAATATAAAGACATGAAAATGCTTGAATCTGGAGAAATGTATCTTGAAACAATCTTAAGACTTTCAAATGAAAACCCTTATGTTAGATCACTAGATGTAGCTGAAGCTATGAATTATTCTAAGCCTTCAGTATCTAGAGCGATGAAAATTTTAAAAGAAAATCATTATATTTCAATTGATGGAAATGGCTACATAAAATTACTTAAAAAAGGCAAAGATGTTGCCAATAAGATTTATGAAAGACATAGAGTTATTACTGAACTATTAATTGACTTAGGAGTTAACAAAGAACAAGCTGAAGCAGATGCTTGTAAGATGGAACATTGTATCTCGGATGAATCTTTTGAAGCAATCAAGCTACATTTACAAAAAATCAAGGAATAAATCCTTGGTTTTTATTAGATATCTTTTAAAAATATTAGCTTATTGTTAGTCTTAATAAATTTTATAAAAGATAAATTAAAAGTAATATCACCCTCTTGCTTAGTTATTAAATAATCAACTAGATATGAGTTTAAGGTATCTAAAGTATCCTTATGGGGATGATTATATTTACCATTTGTAGATATGATGGCATAACTTGGTAGTGTCTTAGCTATAAAATATGATGATGTCCCAGTATATGAACCATGATGAGAAACCTTAAGCACATCAAGTTTTCCTACATCATATTTATTCACAAGTAATCTTTCTATGTTTTGAGATATATCACCAGTAAATAAGAAACTTAGACCATTTATATCAATTTTATATACCAAACTAGCATCATTTTCATTATCAAAACTTCCTAAATAATAATTTTTAAAATAAAGATCTTTATAAGAAATATCACCACTGCTAGTAATGATATTTTTAATCTTAAAGTCTTTCTTTAAATTTTCAATATTGCCATTATGGTCTTCATCACTATGAGATATTAAAAGATAATCAATAGTATATACGCCATGGCAATATAAAGCTTTTCTTAATTTATGATAATTAAAACTAGAACCAGTATCTATTAATACTTTATAGTTATAACT
>CAVGFC010000019.1:0-15770 GCA_963628775.1 Acutalibacteraceae bacterium | reverse complement strand
GAATAAGACCTAAAGAAACAATCTTATCAGCAGGAATCTTAGAAATTTCTTTATCATCTAAAAATATCTTTCCCATCTTTGGCTTAAGTAAACCAGATAAAGCATGCATTGTAGTAGTTTTACCAGCACCATTGGCACCAATTAGTGCTACAATCTCTCCATCTTTTACTTCAAAATCAATTCCTTTAACAGCTTCAATAAAGCCATAACTAATATGTAAATTCTCTACTTTTAACATAATTAATCTCCCAAATATGCCTTGATAACTTCAGGATTATTTTTAACATCATCAGGACTACCAGAAGTTAATACTTGACCAAAGTTTAGTACTGTAATCTTTTCACATACGCCCATTACCAGTTTCATATCATGTTCAATCAATAGAATGGCGATATTAAACTTATCTCTTATAAATCTGATTGTATTCATAAGTTCTTCAGTTTCGGTTGGATTCATACCAGCAGCTGGTTCATCTAATAGTAATAGACATGGATTTGTAGCAAGTGCACGCGCAATCTCTAGTCTTCTTTGAGCACCATAAGGTAGGCTTGATGCGTTTGTATCAGCGAATTCTTCTAGATTAAAAATCTTTAAAAGCTCAATGGCTTTTTGATGCATTTCTTTTTCTTGTTTTAAATAACGAGGAAATTTAAATACACCTTCTAAAGTTGAATAAGTAATTGAATTATGTAAACCAATTAAAACATTTTCTTCAACGCTCATATTAGAAAACAATCTAATATTTTGGAAAGTTCTAGCGATACCAGCCTTATTAACATCAATGGTTGTCATATCCTTAGTATCAACACCATTTAAAATAATAGTACCTCTAGTTGGTGTATAAACCTTAGTCAATAAGTTAAAGACAGTAGTTTTACCAGCACCATTAGGGCCAATTAATCCATAGATATCTCTTTTACCGATTTGAATATCAAAATTATTTACGGCAGTAAGACCACCAAAATCAATGCCAAGTTTTTTAGCCTCTAATACATAATCACTCATGGTCTACCTCCTTCTTCTTTTTAAAGAAATTAGAAATATTTGTCTTATATAATTCCATATAATTCATAAGTTTCTTATTGTTAGATAAAATCATTACAAGAATCAAAACAATAGCGTAAACTATCATACGATAATCATTAAATGATCTTAGTGCTTCAGGTAAAACAATCAATAAAGTTGTAGAAATCATTGTACCAGTCATATTGCCTAAACCACCTAATACAACATATACAAGTATTAAAATAGACAAGTTAAAATCAAACTTAGTCGCCTTAAAACTTGAATAGCCTAGTCCATAATAAGCACCAGCCATACCTGTAATAAATGCGGAAACGACAAAGGCCATAAGTTTATATTTAGTAATATTTACACCAAGTGAGGTAGCAGCAATCTTATTATCACGACATGCTTGTATAGCTCTTCCTGACTTTGAATTAATTAAATTAAAGATAATAAATAAAGTTAATAAAATCAAAATAACGCCAGATAAGAAAGTAGATAGTTTATTAGATACAGCAGCACCTAATGCACCTTTGATAATTAAAGTTCCATCATCATTTAAATTTGTGGTATCGCTAATAAAAGACATATGTAAACCACTAGAATCAACACCAATATAAAGATTTAAGAATAAGGTCTTAATGATTTGACAAAAAGCCAAGGTAACAATCGCAAGATAGTCACCATCAAGTTTTAAAACAGGTAGGCCTACAATCAAACCAAATATACTAGAAAATAGACCGCCTACAATAAGGGAAATGATTAAAGCTAAAGTATCAGAGAAACCATTTCTAATAAGACACCCTGCGCAAACAACACCAGTAAAAGCACCAACAGCCATAAAGCCTGCTTGCCCTAAGCATAAGTCACCAAGATAGCCTACAAGTAAGTTTAAAGCTAGTGCAGCAACAATATAAGCACATGTTGGCACAAGTAAGGCATTCATCGTTTGCGATAAAGAGCCTGTAGCATTTAAAACAGTAATTAAAATATAGGCAACAATGACAATAAGATATGAGGTGAAAGCCTTACGATTTTTCTTTAAAAAGTTTTTCATTATACTTTCTCCTTTACTTTCTTACCTAGTAAACCAGTTGGTTTAAATAATAAAACTAGAATCAAGACACCAAAAGCAATCGCATCAGATAATTCTGATAAGCCATAGGCCTTTACAAGTATTTCAATAACACCAAGCAATAGTCCTCCCAAAAGTGCTCCTGGAATTGAACCAATGCCACCAATAACAGCAGCTGTAAAAGCCTTGATACCAGGCATAGAACCAAGAGTTGGCGTAACAGTAGGATAGGTTGCACATAATAAAACAGCAGCAACAGCAGCTAAACCTGAGCCAATTGCGAAAGTTAAAGAAATAATATTATTAACATTAATTCCCATAAGTGCTGCAGCTTCTTTGTCCTCTGAACAAGCACGCATTGCCTTACCGATTTTAGTCTTTTTTACAAATAGATTAAGACAAATCATAATGACGATACAAGAAACTATTGTGATAAGCATTTGATAAGAAATATTTAATTGATCATTGAACAATGAAATAGATCCATAGTCTAGGATGGTAGGAAATATTTTTGCGGCAGATCCCCATATTAATAATGCTGCATTTTGTAAAAAATAGCTGACACCAATAGCTGTGATTAAAACAGCTAAACTGCTAGCTTGTCTTAATGGCTTGTAAGCTAATCTTTCAATTATTACACCTAGTAAAGTACAAATTATTATCGAAATAATTAATGCAGCAATAAGCGGCAATCCCGCCCTATATAAAGCGATAAAAGCAGCATAGGCACCAATCATGATTACATCACCATGGGCAAAATTCAACATTTTTGCGATACCATATACCATAGTATAGCCTAGAGCTATAATGGCATAAATGGAGCCAAGTCTAATACCGCTAATCAAGTTTGAAATAAATATCATATTCCCCTCCTTTTTTAGCAAATGCAAGAAGTTGCCATAGCGGCAACTTCTTTAATAGCTACTTTTATTAATTATTCAGCAGCTTTTAGTTTACCATCAGAAACTTGGAAAGCTAAAGGAGCCTTAACAACAGCACCTGTACTATCCCATGTCATATCTGAACCAGTTAAACCAGAATAAGTGAAACCACTTTGGAACTTAGCAACTAATAGTTCACCAATTTCTTGAGCAGACATATCAGCAGTTGCGCCAGCTTCAACTAATGCGTTATAGATTGCATAAACAGTATCATAAGCATCAGCAGCAAATTGGTTAGGATTGTTACCAGCTACAGCATTGAACTTTTCAACAAATGAAACAGTAGCATCATCACTTGCAGTATAAGCAAATGGTGTTAAATAATAAACGCCTTCAAATAATACAGGATCAACACCTTCTTGTTCAAGAGCGCCATCAAAGCCATCTACACCAAAGAAGATTGGAGCATAACCAGCTTTTTTACAAGCATCGATAATCTTTGTATCATTTTCATAATATAAAGGTAAGAATACAAGTTCAGCACCTGCAGATTGAGCTTGAGAAACACCAGTTGTAAAGTCAGTAGCATTATCAGCAGTGAAAGCATATTCAGTAACTGTTTCAAGACCTAACTTTTTAGCTTCTTCCTTAAATGCATCATATACACCTACAGAATAGTCAGAATCTGATTGATAGAATACAGCAACCTTTAAAGCAAGATTGTGTTCATAAATATAATCAGCAGCAGCAGTACCTTGTTCAGGATCTGCGAAACACATTCTGTAAACATAGTCCTTGTTAGCAATGATATCTTGAGCAGAACCACTTGGTGTCATAGCAAAGATACCAGCATCATTATAGCTATCAGCAACAGCTAAAGAAGAACCAGTAGTAGTACATAACATACTTACTTGCATACCCCAGTCAACAAGTTGAGCATAAGCCTTAGAAGCTTCTTCACCATCACCCTTATCATCTAAGAAGTTTAGTTCAAGTTTCCATTCGCCTTCGCCTCTTGTTTCATTGATTTCATCAACAGCAACTTGAGCACCATATTGAACAGCAAGACCATATTGTGCGTATTCGCCAGTTGTAGGTCCAGAACCACCAATCTTGATTACGCTAGTTGATTCAGTGCTTGAACCATCACTACTTGAATCATCACTACTAGATGATGAACATGCAGCTAGGCTAAGTACCATGAACAAACTAAGTAAAACGACTAATAATTTTTTCATAAATACCCTCCTATAATCGTTTTAATCTATAGAAAAGCCAAATGGCTAATCTAACAAAAATAAAAGATGGACGATAGCCCATCTTAGTAAAACAAAATAAGTACAAGCTATCTATTAACTGACTAAAAGACTACGTAAGCTAAGTAGTCGAATAATCACGCTAATAATAGCAGTTAGCTCACATTTGGAAGAATTCATACAATTATTTCGATCATTAAACCTTGAATGTGTCATATGTTTTCTCCTTCCATGTATTAATAGTACATAAATGAAAAAAACATGTCAATAATATTTTCATATTATTTTCATGTTTTCTGTAAATTTTTACATTATGGTAATTTGTAGAAAATTGGCGAACTTGCACTAGCGATATATAAACTTCTAATTACCGTTGTTCCATTAAAGTTTCCTTGTAAAGATTGGTCATCACCAAGATATATAGCCCAATGCTGAGTGCCCATTCCACCATTAGCGTAGTAGATTAAATCGCCAGGTTCAGGACTATCAGTTTGGTAAATATCACCAAATGATCGCCATTGTCCTGTATAAGCTTGGATAAATAATTGGCAAATGTAGAAACAATCACCAGGCATGCCCACTAAACTATTAGCGATAGTCCAAGCATCCGCTCCTACTACTTCGCTTAGATTGAAAGTATATGAATCATCTATACTTCCAACATCCACTTGTTTAAGTCTTTCTAATTCTGCTTCATATTCTGCGATAGCTTCTTCCATATCATTTTGTGCATTCACAAAATTTTCAGTAGCTAATTCGCATCCATAAGGATTAAGAATATATTTTGTGTTTTCATTATCAAGAAACACTAAATCATTTTTTTTATTAGATTCATCAGTGATAGATGTCACAAGCAATACATCATTAGAAGCATCTTCATTAGTATATGCATTAGCATATACTTGATTACTACTTGGCATCAAAGCTACCAACATTGACTCAATTAACAAAGGGACACGGTTAATAAATTCCAAAAAACTATTCATCATTCTCCTCTATAAGTGACTCGATACTCTTAGCCACAATGTTTATGTTAACATTTTTAAGACATGATATGCAAATCCCGCCACTTATACCAAGGGTTTTATAGATGATTTTTAATTGATTATTTCTTTGATTATTAGAAAATTTATCGCACTTATTAAAGACAAACAAGACGTTTATTTCATTATCATTTAGATAATTTAACATATCGATATCATCTTGGCTTGGTACCCTTCTAATATCAAGAATCATGACACATAGTTTCAAACATTCTCTTTTAGAAAAGTATTCATCCATCATTTCGCCAAACTCTATCATTTCTTTTTCGCTTCTTCTAGCATAGCCATATCCTGGTACATCACACACCGTATATTTGCCATTAACATCAAAGAAATTTAAAAGACGTGTCTTGCCTGGAGTCTTACCTACATAGGCAACTTTACCATATAGTTTATTAATTAAAGAAGACTTTCCAACATTACTTCTCCCTACAAAAACTACCTCCCTTTCACTTTCAGGATATTGAGATAGTTTAGTAGCTGAAGAAATAAACTTAGCCATTAATGATAGCCTCTTTTAAAATTGAATCTACCTTTTCAACAGGTATAAATTCAATATTCTTTCTTACAACCTCTGGTAGTTCATCCAAGTCTTTTACATTACCCTTAGGAATGAATATCTTTTTAATACCACTTCTATTAGCCGCAATAGACTTTTCCTTTAAACCACCAATTGGAAGCACATTACCTCTTAAAGTAACCTCTCCTGTCATCGCAACATTGGCATCAACCACCTTATTAGTTAAAGCTGAAACAAAAGCCGTAGTTAAAGTAACACCAGCTGAAGGGCCATCCTTTGGTACAGCACCTTCTGGTACATGGACATGGATATCATGAGTCTCAAAGAACTTGATATCAATATTAAACTTCTTAGCATTGGCCTTTATATAGTCAAGAGCGATCTCAGCTGATTCCTTCATAACATCGCCAAGCTTACCAGTCATGATAAGTCTACCCTTACCCTCAAAGTAATTTACTTCAATTTGTAAGATATCCCCACCAAAAGCTGTATAAGCTAAACCATTGACAACACCTACTTGGTTTTTCTTTTCCTTAGAACCATATTCATATTTTTCATGTCCTAACCAAGTATTAATAAGTTTCTTAGTTAATTTAATAGAACGCTTCTTATTTTGATAAACCTCAAGTGTTGCCTTTCTAGCAAGAGCCTCGATAGTTCTTTCAAGTTGTCTTACACCAGCTTCTCTTGTATAGTGTCTAATTAAATAAGTAAGCATATCATCATCAATAGTTAATTGATTTTTCTTTAAGCCATCCTTATTTAAAACCTTAGGAAGTAAATGTTCCTTACAAATCATTAGTTTTTCAATCTCAGTATATGAACTGATATCGATAATTTCGAGTCTGTCAAGAAGTGGCGCTGGTATATTTTCTAAATAGTTAGCTGTCGCAATAAATAAGACATCACTTAAATCATATGGTTCTTCAAGATAGTGATCTTGAAACATTGTGTTTTGTTCAGGATCTAAAACTTCTAGCATGGCAGAACTTGGATCGCCTTTATAGTCAGAAGCCATCTTATCAATTTCATCAATTAAGAAAACAGGGTTAGTTGTTCCAGCCTTCTTTAAACCTTGAATAATTCTACCAGGATATGAACCAAGATAAGTTCTTCTGTGTCCTCTAATTTCAGCTTCATCTCTAACACCACCCAAAGAAATCTTAACAAACTTACGATTTAGGGCGTTTGCGATAGATATAGCTAAACTTGTCTTACCAACACCTGGTGGACCAACAAGACAAATAATTGGTGATTTTAAAGAATGCGATAATTCTTTAACAGCCAAATATTCAAGAATTCTTGTCTTTACTTTTTCTAAGCCATAGTGATCATGGTCTAGAACTTCTTTTACTTTATCTAAATCGCTTTGATCCTCACTTTTATTAGTCCAAGGAATATTCATAAGCCAATCAAGATAAGTTCTAATAACACCATATTCACCTGAAGCCGTAGACATCATATCAAGTCTTTTGATTTCTTCATTAGCCTTATCCTTGATATTTTGTGGATACTTATCCTTTTCAAATTCAGCCCTTAGATTTTCAATATCACTTCCCTGTCCATCGCCTAATTCTTCTTTTATAGCCTTAATGCGCTCTCTTAAATAATAGTCTTTTTGACTAGATTCAACAGCATCCTTAACACGTTCATTGATATCTTTTTCGATTTCTTCTTTTCTTCTTTCAAGCGAAATATATGTTAAAAACATTTCTAAACGCTTAGAAAGATTATATTCTTCCAAGAACTTTTGTTTCTCATTTGAACTTTGAATATTAACTTGGGCAAAGGAATCAACTAGATTAGATAAAAAATCATAAGTAATACTATCCTTTGAAGTGATAGCTAAACCAGGTCTACCATTTTTGTGTTCAAAATTGTTGTATTCTCTTACAACTCTTTCACCCATTACTTCTAAAGTTACATCATCAGCATCAATGAAATTTTCAACGATTTCAATAGAAGCATAGTTGATACCATCAATTTCGTATAATTTTAAAATCTTACAACGCTTAATACCTAAAAAAATAACTTTAAGATGATCATCTCTTACTCTGCTTGATCTAATATGGCAAATAGTACCATATTCATATATATCTTCTTTACTTGGAACATCTACATCGATATTTTTTTGGGAAACAAGAACAACATCTAAATTCATATTCAACGCAAAATTAACAACTTCTACGCTTTTTGATCTACCTACATCAATAGATAAGTCTTGTTCTGGAAATATCACAGCTCCTCTTGTGCATATAATAGGACATTCAATTATGTTAGCCATAGTTCCCTCCTTATTATAAAAGACGCTTAAGCGTCTTTAATTATTTGTTATTTTTCAATAAATCTAAGGCAGTCTTTAATTTGACGTTATACTTAACTGTATCTTCCGTTACATATTTCTTAACGTCTTCTACCTCCATGCCATACGCTTTAGCCATGTCTTTATAGTATTCATCAATGCCTTCTTGACTAGCTTCAATACCTTCCTTTTTAGCAAGTTCTTCTAAACATAAGATAGATTTAACCTTAACAGCAGCTTCTGGCTCAAGTTCTTTCTTTAACTTTTCGATATCTGAACCAATCATACTTAAATATTGATCAAATGAAATACCTTGGTAAGCTAATCTTTGAGCTTGCTCATTAATCATGTCTTCGCATTCCTTGTCAAGCATGCTTTGAGGAATGTTTACGCTGCATTGATCATCAAAGGCATTAACAAGTTCTTTTTCAGCAGCAGCCTTAGCTTCTTCTTCTTTATTTTCTAGAAGTTTACTCTTAACATAGGCCTTATATTCATCAACTGTATTTACATTTTCAATCTTTCTGCTTGCGACATATTCATCATCAAGAGAAGGGATAACCTTTTTCTTGATTTCATGTACTGTAACCTTGAATACAACCTTAGCACCCTTTAATTCATCAGCATGATAGTCTTCAGGGAAAGTGATATCAATATCTTTTTCTTCTTCAGACTTTAAGCCGATTAATTGTTCTTCAAAGCCTGGAACAAATGTATGAGAACCAATAGTTAATTCATAATTTTCAGCCTTGCCACCATCGAATGCTTTTCCATCCTTGAAACCATTGAAGTCAATAACAACTACATCACCATCTTCAACTGTACCATCTTCTTTAAGTTCAAGATCAGCTCTTTTTTCGCGTAATGAATCAATTCTTTCATTAACTTCTTCATCGCTTACTTCAACTTTTTCAAGATTGTACTTTAAGCTCTTATAGTCACCAAGAGTTACATCTGGCTTAATAGGACAAGTAAATACTAGATCAACACCTTCTTCACTAATGCCCTTTAAGTCCATGCTAGCTTGATCAATTAAGTCAACGTTATGTTCATCAAGTGCAGCCTTGAATGCATCATTACTTAATTCATCAACAGCTTCATACCAGCAAGCTTCCTTGCTGATGTATTTTTTAGCTAAAGAAGCAGGTACTTGACCCTTTCTAAAGCCCTTAATATCAAGTTTTTTAACTAATTTGTCAAAAGCTTTTTTAACAGCATTTTCCCATTCTTCACCCTTGATAGAACAAGACAATTCTGCTTTGCCATCTTCAATTTTTTTATATTCTGCCATATTTTCCTCCATTAAACGCTTTCACATTATATCAAAGACTTATTAATTATGCCATCAAAATAATGCTAAGTGAGTGTTAATGAGACTTCAGTTTATTTATTTTCCTAATTATGTTTGGATTACTATAAGTTTTTAAGTATGGATTATCTAAAATACTTGGAATCTTAGACAATATCAAGTCTCTATAATGTTGTTTCTCAGATGCAAAAGCGATTTCTAAATTTGTAGTTGTTTCAATATATAATTTATAGAAAACAAAATTATCTAAAGCATCTTGATACTTAGATGTATCAATTCCTCTTTCTTCAATATCTTTTAGAGCATATTCAATAACATATTGAAGGTCTTGTATTCTTTTAGGATCAAGCCTTGATGTAATGGTTCCACTTAAATTATTATAATAACCATACATTAATGAACGTATCTTGCAATACTTTTTAGCCAATAACATACACATTAAGGTAAAATGGTTATCTTCAAAATAGCAGTCTTCCAAAAATCTTAATTTATTTTCTTTTATAAAGTTTGACGAATATAGCTTACTCCAAACAGTTAGATTTAAGTCTTTAGTTAAATCACTAAGTACTTTCTTTCTAAGCTCAATCTTTTCTAAATCAAAAGCTACAACAGAGCCATCCTTATCATCATATATAGTTGGCTTATCAGAAAACATGAAAGAATAACATTGAACAATATCATAATCATCTTTTAACATTTGTTCATAAAGTAAAGTGAACATATTAGGATTAAGCCAATCATCCCCATCAACAAAAGAAAGATATTTGCCACTACAATTATCAATGCCAATATTTCTTGCACCACCTGCACCTTTTTTAGAGGCTACTTTAATAAGTTTTATATTGTCATACTTATCTTTATAGTTTTCTAGCATCTTATAGGTGTTATCAGTAGATAAATCATCAATAAAGATTATTTCAAGATTAGAAAAACCATAGCTTTGATTAAGCAGAGAATCAAAACATCTTTGGATATATTTTTCTACATTGTAACAAGGAATAATAACTGATATTGTATCTTTCATAAAGAACTAATCTTTGTTTTCTTTATCAAATAAAGCCGCTTTTACTTTTGAAGTAATTTCTTCGTCCTTTTCAGGATTAGCCTTTAAAAATGCGCGAACAGCTTCAGAACCCTGTCCTATCTTTTCACCATTATAAGAGAACCAAGAACCAGCTTTTTCAATGATGCCTAATTCAACACCTAAGGAAACAATCTCAGAAGTATGCGAAATACCTTCGCCATAATAAATTTCTACTTGGCAAGTTTTAAATGGTGGAGCAACCTTATTCTTAGAAACCTTAATATTTACTTTGTTTCCAACTACATCACTTCCTGATTTAATGGCTTCAGACTTTCTAACTTCAATTCTAATTGTTGAATAGAACTTTAAAGCTCTACCACCAGTTGTAGTTTCAGGATTACCAAACATTACACCTACTTTTTCTCTTAATTGGTTAATAAAAATAGTAGTACAGTTATTAGCATTCATAGCACCTGCAAGTTTACGCATTGCCTTTGACATCAAACGAGCATGTAAGCCAACATTGGCATCACCCATTTCACCATCTAGTTCAGCTTGAGGAACTAAGGCTGCAACTGAGTCAATAACAATCAAATCAATAGCTCCTGATTTAATCAAGACTTCAGTGATTTCTAAAGCTTGCTCACCTGAGTCAGGTTGAGACAAAATTAATTCATCAATGTCTACTCCAAGCGCTTTAGCATACTTTGGATCAATGGCGTGTTCAGCATCAATGAAAGCTGCCTTGCCACCATCTTTTTGACATGAAGCGATAGCTTGAAGTGCAAGAGTAGTCTTACCACTTGATTCAGGACCATATATTTCAATGATTCTGCCTCTTGGTAGTCCCCCTACTCCTAAACAATTATCAATCGCAAGAGAACCGGTAGATATTACATCAATATCTACATTTCCTCTATCACCTAGTTTCATAATAGAGCCCTTACCATATTGTTTTTCAATTTGTTTTAGGGCTTCATTAAGTAATTGATCTTTCTTATCTTCATTTAAGTTTTCTTTTGGCATATTTAACCTCCTACTATATAATTGACATCAAATTTAAAAATTCCTACATTGATTCAAAAATATATTTCTTAACTTGGGCAAAATATGAATAGCCACTTAATAAAGAAATAAAAGAAGCGAACCAAATTAATATTGTTGAAAACGGAATAGAAACAAGTTCAAATGGCAAATTATTCAATAAAGAGAAAATAATCGCAAACATTTGTAAGACGGTTTTAAGCTTTCCTAACTTTCCAGCAGCGATAACTACACCTTTGCCAGAAGCAATCATACGGCAGCCATCAACAATAGTGTCTCTTAAAAACATAATAATTACAGGCACTACTGGAATTATTCCTTTGTAGCACAAAATAATCAATGTGGCATTTACTAATAATTTATCTGCAATTGGATCAGCAAACTTGCCAAATGTAGTGATTAGATTATATTTTCTTGCCAAGTGTCCATCTAAATAATCGGTGATACTTGCAAGAGCAAATATAAATAAGACAATCAAATTAAGTAAAGACAAAGATACAGTTCCTACTTCAAAAGTTGGAAATTCAATTCCAAACAAATTGTAAGGAAATAGCCAGACTAGTACCAAGATGGGTACTAAAATAATACGTATAACAGTTAGTTTATTTGGTAAATTCATAAAGTCATTATACAACAAAAAAGAGACTATCAAGTCTCTTGTGACAAATAACATAAATAAGCCATGTTCTGTATCAAGCAATCATTTATCTCTATTACTAGCCTAATCGTGCTTCGTTTAACACTTTTAGATTCCCCTACCAAATTTGGGTTTCTCGCTTATGGGGTTTATCACGTTCCATATTTATTGTTTCCAATAAACTCGTCTCTTTGACACTTTTATAGGATAATTCCATAGTTTCCCTTAGGAATTTCTCCAGCCGTTAGTATAAATACTACCTAAGCTTATTTATTAACTTAGCATAAACACTACAATCATCACAGATTGTGCGAGCATGGACTTTCCTCTACTTATCAGCAGCGATTGCCTAATGTTATTTGTTGTAAACCTCTTCTTCTAGTCTAGAAATTCTTTTTAGAATATCAACCGAACTATATGAAGTTGTATTTGAAATATCGAAAACTTTTTGTTTACCTTCAAGTTCGATAATCTTGGCATTTAATTGTTTGATTTCATCTTGTAAAGAAGTAACTAAATCAAGAAGTTCTTGAGTATTTTCTTCACTAATTTGATAATCCTCCAATATTTTATCCAAGAAAGCATCAACTTCACTAGCTGAGTATCCCTTAAATTCCACACTAAATTCGTTGTTTAAAATTTGTTCTGGCGTTAAATTCAATGTTTCCATAATAAAAATCTCCATAGATATAATATCACAAAGCACGCTTTTAACACAATTAATAATAATGTATAATACTCTAGTAGCTTTTTATGAAATATCCAACTGCTAAAACTAAAAGTCAACATACGATAAACTATTCCAATCGTGGAATGTCTTTAGAAGAAGACATCAACACAACAAATAGTTATTATCTACAACAAGACATTGCAGTAATACATAAAAAACCTACACCAGTAAATATTGTAAAAGTTGATTATCCATCTCGTAATAAAGCAAAGATTGTAGAAGCATATTTTAAACTACCAAGTACTACTGACTACAATGGAATTTATAAAGGAAAATATATTGATTTTGAAGCCAAAGAATGTGCCTCACTTACAAGTTTTCCTTTCTCATCCATTCATAAACATCAAATTGATCATTTAGCTAAAGTAGTAGAACATGGCGCAATTGCCTTTGTCATATTTAGATTATCTAAATTAAATGAAGATTATCTAGTTGATGCGGCCAAGTTTATAAATTATTATCGTAATACCGATAGGCAATCTATGCCCTTTACCTGGATTAAAGAAAATGGTTATTTGATTGAATATAAGTATCAAATACCTTGTGATTATTTAAAAATAGTAGATAAGTTATTGGAGAAGATTAATGGAAACTAAGAAAACTAATAATGCAAAAGAAATAAGGAAACAAGTTAAACCCATAAAAACTAAAAAACCTAAAAAGAAAATAGGTAAGGTAAATCTATGGGCAACAATTATCGCAAGTATCGCTTGCATTGGCCTACTTTGTGTAATTATTGGACTTGTTGTTGTTGTAGGTATGCTTAAAGATAAGCCAGAACTGGATGTTTCTAAGTTTACTAATACCGAGTCTTCGGTAATCTATGATGAAAATGGTGACATGGTTGCTGAGCTTGGTACAACAATTAGAGAAAATGTAAGCTATGATGACTTACCTCAAGTTTTAGTTGATGCCTTTGTCGCTGTTGAAGATTCAAGATATTTTGAACACAATGGTTTTGATGTACCTCGTTTTACAAAGGCCCTTCTTTCAAATCTAAGGACTTTGTCTTTCTCACAAGGTGGTAGTACCTTTACAATGCAACTTGTAAAAAACACTTATTTCTCAAATGATGAAACAGGTCAAAGCGCAAGTAGAAGTGGTTTATCAGGTGTTGAAAGAAAAGTTCAAGAAATCGCCTTAGCTATGGAACTTGAAAATAGTAATGAAGTAAATAAGAAAACTATCTTAGAACTTTATTTAAATAAATTAAACTTTGGCGGTAATCGTAATATTAGAGGTGTGCAAAAAGCTAGTGAATATTACTTTGGTAAAAATGTATCAGAACTTAACTTAGCTGAAAGCGCAATGTTAGCAGGTATTATTAATGCACCTAACGCTTATAATCCTTTTAATAATCTTGATCTTGCAACTCAAAGAAGAAATGAAGTTCTATATTTGATGAATTATCATGGCTACATTAGCGATGAAGAATACAAATTAGCTAAGTCAATTAAAGTAGAAGACTTATTAATTGATTACTCTAGTTCTTCTAAGTCGTCATCAGGAAGCGCTTCTCCATATCAAGCATATATTGATGCGGTAGTATCAGAGGTATATGAATTAACTGGTAAAGATCCATATACAGATGGCATGCATATTTATACTTATATGAATAAGAATATCCAAAAGACAATGGATTCTATTCAAGAAGGAAACTATAGTGGCATCGAATTTCCTGATGATGAATTTGAATTAGCGTCAATCGCAATAAATAATCAAACTGGTGAAATAGCTGGCATACTTGGTGGAAGAAATTATGCTTCTGGTGGTGCCTTACTTCTAAATCACGCAACTGAACAAAAGAAACAACCAGGTTCAGCAATTAAGCCAATTCTTGACTATGTATTAGCTTTTGAAAATCTAGGTTGGGCAACAAGCCATGTATTAGTTGATAAACCTATTGTCTATGCTGGTACTTCAATTGTTGTAGCCAACGCTAATGGCACATATAGAGGCGAAGTTACACTTGCTGATGCTCTAGGTAATTCATTAAATACAACAGCTATTCAAACTTTACAAGCTGTACTAGATGCCAAAGGTAAAGATTATGTTGTTAATTATTTAAATTCAATGGGCATTGACATAGATAAAGATGACTTTGATGTTCAATGTGGTATCGGTGGTAATAAGATTACGGTATCATGCGAGCAATTAGCTGCAGCTCAAGGTGCTTTACTAAATCTAGGTCAATATACTACCCCGCATACAATAAAGAGAATTGAATTCTTAGATGGTTCTTCTCCTATTACTCCTACATATACTTCAACTCAAACTGTTTCAAGTGAGGCTGCTTATATGATAGATACCCTACTGAATTCAAATGTTAGTGGTGGTTATGCAAATCTAATGCAGATATTAATTGATGATTATCCAGTATATGCAAAAACAGGTACTACCGACTGGGGTACAAGTGGTCAAGCATATGGTATTCCTGATGGTTCGATTAAGGATGCTTGGATGGTTGGTTCAACTACCGAATATACAGTATGTACTTGGATTGGTTATGAAAGAGCACAAAAAGATAAGCAATCTTATATAACATTAAGTGATTATTTATCTAATATTCAAGGTAAGACAACTAATGCCATACTTGATGCAACAGTAAGTGAATATGGTACTCCTAAAACACTTGAAAGACCAAGTGGTGTTGTATCTATTTCGCATATCTTAGCAACTTTCCCATATGCTGCTCCAATTGAAGGAATGGATAATCAATATATTACAACTGGCTATATCAAGAAAGAGTATGCAACTTTAGTAAATCCAGAAGAAGCAACAGTAGAAGCTTTATCTTCTGACCCTAGTGTCTCATATGATAATGGCAAATTGACAATTAACTGGCCTACATATCCAAACGCTGACGCTCTTACAGAAGCAAGTAAAGACCTTGATATCTCACTTAAGAGAGCTGATGGTTCTACTATCATATCCGCTACTGGTA
>CAVGFC010000018.1:0-6821 GCA_963628775.1 Acutalibacteraceae bacterium | reverse complement strand
CTTATAACCTTTTCTGTGCGGTTGAGACCCTATATAGGGAGACAACGTAAATATAGTATCATATTTTCATTAAAATAAACATAAAAAATTATAAAAACAGCGATAAAATAAGCACTTTAATTAAATATGAAAAGTAATCTCACCAGATTCTAGATTAAGTATTTCATTACCCTTCTTAACCCTTAAAGAATAATCCCTATTTATACCAAGTACCTTGATAGGACTTATTTCATTATTTATAGAAGCGTATACCTCTTTATTTTTTAGATAATCTAATTTAATAATTTGATTATAAAAATCATGATTATCTTTAAGCAACTTAAAGTTATCTTCTATTTTTGTATATACTTTTTCCCTTAATGAATTAATATCAACCTCTTTATTAAGTATTCTATATAAAGAAGTAGGTTGCCTATTATAGTCACCTATAAATTCCTTTTGATTAACATTGATACCTATACCAATTATTAGACATTCTATTTTTTCACTGCTAATAGCCTCAAGCAAAATACCAACTAACTTATTATCTTTATAATAAATATCATTTGGCCATTTGATACTTAAATTATCGATATTAACTGCCTCAATTACAGATAAAGCACTGATAATTGATAAAGCTTTAAATTCTTTTATCAGTGCTTCATCTTTAATTAAAAGCGAAAAGAGTAAATTTTCACCCCTTTCGCTTTTCCAATTACGATTATTTCTGCCTCTTCCTTCACTTTGAAAATCAGCACTCACAAAAGTAAAATTTTCTAGAGTTTCATAATTCTTTTTCAAATAAGTATTTGTTGAATCAATAGTTTCAAAGTGGATAGAATTCATAATTAACCAAAAATAGTAAGTAAGATACCAGCCGCAATAGCTGAACCAATTACGCCAGCAACATTTGGACCCATAGCATGCATTAAAAGGAAGTTACTAGGATCTTCTCTTTGTCCTTCTTTTTGAACAACTCTAGCAGCCATTGGCACAGCGCTTACACCAGCCGCGCCAATCATTGGATTAATCTTGCCATGGCTCATCTTGCACATTAGCTTGCCACCTAATATACCAAAAGCACAGGCAACCACAAAGGCAAAGATACCAAGGGCAAAGATTGATAAAGTTTGTATTGTTAAAAAGCTTGTACCTTGAGCTGTAGCTCCAACAGATAAGCCTAAAAGAATTGTGCAAATATATAACAAGGCATTAGAAACAGTATCTGTAAGATTTGGCACAACACCACATTCCTTAATTAGGTTTCCTAGCATCAAACAACCAATAAGTGGTGTAGCACTTGGCACAATTAAAGAAACAATTAAAGTAATAATGATTGGAAATAAGATCTTTTCCTTTTTAGAAACTGGTCTTAATTGTTCCATCTTAATAAGTCTTTCTTGTTTAGTAGTTAAACCTCTAATAATTGGAGGGAAAATAATTGGTACTAGCGCCATATAAGAGTAAGCAGCTAAGGCAATAGGAGCTAAATATTGGGTAGAACCCGAAATTGTAAGCAGTCTATTACTTGTTAAGATAGCTGTTGGTCCATCAGCTCCTCCAATAATACCAATTGAAGCAGCTTCAAAGAAATTAAAGCCTAAGAATAGTGCACCAAAGAAGGCAACAAAGATACCAATTTGGGCAGCCGCACCAAGTAACATCGTCTTCTTATTGGCAATAAGTGGTCCAAAGTCAGTTGTAGCACCAATGCCTAAGAAAATTAAACAAGGATATAGCTCACATTCTACACCTAGATGTAAATAACCAAGTAGACCTCTAGATACAATTTCTCCTGCATCATTATAAGTAATATAGATTTCTGGTAATAAGTTTACTAAGATGATGCCAAAAGAAATAGGAATCAATAAATAAGGTTCAAAGCCCTTCTTTAAAGCAAGATAAAGAAAGGCACAACCAATTAGAATCATTACTAGATTCATCCAGCCATTGCCTGTAAAAAACTTGGCAATGCCTGTAGAAGCTAGAAATTCTTTTAAGAATAATCCGATATCCATAAATTAACCTAAAACGATTAAAGCATCGCCATTTTTAACTTGATTACCCTTATTTACCTTGATGTCAACTACCTTACCATCAAAGCCAGATTGAATTTCATTTTCTAGTTTCATAGCCTCAATAATTGCCACTGTTTGACCCTTTTTAACTACATCACCTACAGAAACCTTAACATCTAATACCTTACCAGCAATAGGAGCCTTAATAACATTTGCCCCATCACTTACTGGTGCAGCAACTTGCTTAGATACTTCAATATGGCCTTCGCCTTCTTTTACTTCTTCAAGTTCAACTTCATAAACTTTGCCATTAACTTTTACTTTATATGTTTTCATTTATTTCACCTCTTTAATACTTACTACTCTTACATTAGTCTTATTTTTTAAACGATAATCAATGCTGGCAACAAGTGCTGCAACCGTTGCATTTTCATCATTTAAATCAAGCCTTGAACAACTTTTAACTGGTGTTACAATGCTTTCTTCTGCTTCTTCTTCTTTTTCTTCGCCCTTTAAAGCTTTTGCGACAAGCTCAGTTAAGAAAATAATAAGAATCAAAATAAGAAAGACCATCATGATGGCTACTATCGCCACAATAGCACCTGTTAAATAATCATATTTTGAAAATCCATCTAACATCTTTTATCACCTTATACAAATAATTCAAATTCTTCAACTTCTTCTTTAACTAAGCCATATTTCTTCTTTAAGAAATCAGTGGCAACATTTTCAAATAAAGCTAAAGACAATACATCTTCATCACATCTTGCGATATCTTTATATTTTTCCTTCATTTCTTCAAATTCAGGCTTTAATAAATCAGCAGGACGACAAGTAATAGGTTCTTGATCACCAATAATCTTCTTCTTTACTTCTTCATTTATTTCAGCAGGTGCCTTACCATACTTGCCAAGTAAATAGTCCTTTACTTCTTTGACACACATCTTATATCTTTCACCATTTAAGACATTTAGAACAGATTGGGTGCCAACCATTTGCGACATTGGTGTAACAAGTGGTGGATAGCCTAAGTCTTTTCTAACCTTAGGGATTTCCTTTAATACTTCTTCATATCTATCCATGGCCCCTTGATCTGTTAGTTGTTTAATCATATTAGACAACATGCCACCTGGAACTTGATAAGTTAAAATATTAGGATTAACCTCAAATGACTTAGGATTCAATAAACCATTCTTGACATATTTATTAACAATATCAGTCATTATTGGTTCAGCCTTATGCATCTCATCCATATTTAACTTAGGATCATATTCACTACCCCTTAAGGCATAGCTTAAGGCTTGGGTTGATGGCTGAGCTGTACCATTTGATAAAGGCGATAAAGAAGTATCGACAATATCAACACCAGCTTTAATAGCGGCCATATATGTCATTTCACAAATTCCCGCTGTGCAATGTGAATGTAGCTCTAAAGGAATTTTTATTTCCTTTTTTAAAGCGCTAAACAACTCAGTTGCATCATTTGGTGTTAAGACACCAGCCATATCTTTAATACAAATCGAATCAGCACCAAGCTTTTCTACTTCTTTGGCAAGTTGTACATAATAGCTCACTGTATGAACAGGACTAGTAGTATAAGATAAGGCAATTTGACACTCACCACCATATTTCTTAGTAGAAGTAACAGCAGTCTTTAAGTTTCTTAAATCATTAAGGGCATCAAATACTCTAATAATATCGATACCATTTTCAATAGATTTCTTACAAAACATATCAACTACATCATCAGAATAATGACGATAGCCTAAAATGTTTTGTCCTCTAAATAACATTTGTAGTTTGGTGTTTTTGCATACCTTTCTAACTTCTCTTAGTCTTTCCCAAGGATCCTCATTTAGAAAACGCATACAAGAATCAAAGGTTGCGCCACCCCAAACTTCAATCGCATAATAGCCAACGTTGTCATATATCTTACACAAGTCAACAACTTCTTTAGTTGTCATTCTTGTAGCGAATAATGATTGATGACCATCACGCACTGATGTTTCAACAATTCTTACCATATATACCTCTTATAGTTTAGGTCCAGCTTTTACTAAGGCTTTTCCTTCTTCACTTGTTTCATATTTCTTAAAGTTATTGATAAACCTAGAAGCTAAATCCTTAGCCTTTTCATCCCATACGCTAGCATCTTTATATGTGTCTCTTGGATCTAGGATATTTGTATCAACGCCCTTTAATACAGTAGGTACTTCAAAGTCAAAATAAGGAATCTTCTTTGTAGGAGCACTATCAATATCATGATTTAAGATAGCATCAATAATACCACGAGTATCCTTAATTGAAATACGCTTACCGCTACCATTCCAACCAGTATTAACAAGGTATGCCTTAGCATTTGATTTTTCCATCTTCTTAACAAGCTCTGTTGCATACTTTGTAGGATGAAGCTCTAGGAATGCTTGACCAAAGCATGCACTAAATGTAGGGGTTGGTTCTGTTATTCCTCTTTCAGTTCCAGCAAGCTTAGCTGTAAAGCCACTTAAGAAATAATACTTAGTTTGTTCAGGAGTCAAGATTGATACAGGAGGTAATACTCCAAAGGCATCAGCACTTAAGAAAATAACACTCTTTGCGCTAGGTGCACTAGAAATAGGTCTTACGATATTTTTAATATGATTGATAGGATAAGAAACACGAGTATTTTCAGTTACACTCTTATCGGCAAAATCAATCTTACCATCTTCACTTACAGTTACATTTTCAAGTAGTGCATCACGTTTAATCGCATTATAAATATCTGGTTCAGATTCCTTATCTAGGTTAATAACCTTGGCGTAGCAGCCACCTTCTAGATTAAAGACACCATTGTCATCCCATCCATGTTCATCATCACCAATTAATAGACGCTTAGGATCTGTTGATAAAGTAGTCTTACCAGTACCTGATAAACCAAAGAAGATAGCGGTGTTTTCACCATTTAAATCCGTATTAGCACTACAATGCATACTTGCCATACCCTTTAAAGGTAGATAGTAGTTCATCATAGAGAACATACCCTTCTTCATTTCACCACCATACCAAGTATTGATGATAACTTGTTCCTTTGATGTGATATTAAAGGCTACACAAGTCTTAGAATTTAAACCAAGTTCTTCATAGTTTTCAACTGTTGCCTTACTTGCGTTATAAACAATAAAGTCAGGTTTGAAGTTTTCAAGTTCTTCTTCAGTTGGCTTTATAAACATGTTCTTAACAAAGTGAGCTTGCCAAGCAACCTCTACAATGAATCTAACAGCCATTCTTGTATCCGCATTTGCCCCACAATAGGCATCAACCACAAATAGTCTTTTACCACTTAATTCTTTTTTAGCGATATCTTTAACAGCCTTCCAAGTTTCCTCACTCATTGGATGATTATCATTTGGATATTCCTTACTAGTCCACCATACAGTATCCTTTGAATTTTCATCAACGACAATATACTTATCCTTAGGTGATCTACCAGTATAGATACCTGTCATGACATTAACAGCACCTAGTTCAGTTTCTTTTCCTTTTTCGTAGCCCTCTAGTTCAGGCTTTGTTTCTTCTTTGTACAAGAACTCGTAAGATGGATTGTAGACTACTTCTTTGACATCTTCAATTCCATATTTTTTAAGATCGATTTCTTTCATATTAATTCCTCCTGCGTTATAAAATTGTTAACGCTTTCAAAAACTATTATAGCCCTTTTTTATATCGATTAAACAATCTTTTCACAAATTAGTTTGCTAATAAACTGATACTGGCATAATAACCTTTTCAAAAAAGCTTTTAGCACCATCTTTACCTAATACTTTATTTAAAGTTTCACTTGATGGATTACCCTTATTTAGCATTTCTTGTTGAAAGTTATATAGACCAATTAGATTGTCTTTATTGATATCAGAACTTTTAGCGCCCTTTAAATAACACTTTAAACAAGTAAGTACCATGTCATCTAATTCTTCTTGACTATTATCACCTTTTTCCTTAATCAAAGAATATGGTGTACGTCTATTAACATACCAAGCAGGCTTTTCATCATAGTCTTTAAACCTAGAAAACTCATTTACTTGGCTATCACTACAAGGTAAACTAGCACCATTTTTTGTACAATCATAATATTCTATATAGGCAAGAGATTTCTTCTTCATAGTCATTGTATCAATCAACAAGAATGGAACATTTAAGCCAATAGATGGTGTAAATACAAGGGTACTTAACTTCATCATACCAAACATAGCATTTGTGTCCATTGTGCTAATAGTGCCAAAGTCATCTACCTTATAACGATGTACCTTAAAATGCATCATTGGCAATATCTTAGGATATTTCATATTAAGATATTCACTAGGTGTATCTTCTTTTAATGAAAAGTAATTATTAGCTTCTTGTATAGCTCTATCAGTAAGTGACATATTATTAACTCCTTAATCTTTTAATAATATTTTACTTCTTAAAGATTAAAAAAGACACAAGTTTAGCCTCGTGTCAATTTAATAATAAAGTTTATCTTAACTATTAAGCCATGCCAGCTGTAATGATTGCCATAGCATATACTTCATCAGCATCGCAACCTCTAGACAAATCATTAATAGGAGCATTTAAGCCTTGTAAAATAGGTCCATATGCAGCATAGCCACCAAGACGTTGAGCAATCTTATAACCAATATTACCAGCTTCAATTAATGGGAAAATGAAAGTATTAGCCTTTCCTGCAACCTTTGAATCAGGACACTTAGTCTTGGCAACAACTTCTGAAACAGCAGCATCAAATTGGAATTCACCATCAACAACTAGTTCTGGATCAATTCTTCTAGCTTCTAGTACAGCATCATG
>CAVGFC010000017.1:10440-14332 GCA_963628775.1 Acutalibacteraceae bacterium | reverse complement strand
ATAAGTTACTCTTTTAGAAAATTCATAACAAGTTTAACCATCGTCTCTTTTTCTTCTGGTCTAGATTCAGCGATCATTAAGGTAATTGCTACTAATGCACTGTCGGAAATGATTTGTTTTCCATCTATGATTAAATGTTGATTCTTATTTAAGAATTCGAGGAAAATAGAAGCACCAATACGTTTGCACCCATCTACAAAAGGATGATCTTTTACTAAGAAATAGAGCAAATTAGCTGCCTTTTCTTCAATGCTTGGATAGATTTCTTGCCCAAATACATTTTGATATACTGCTGCAATGATTCCATTTAATTTGCCTGGTTCTTTTTCAACACCAAATATGTCAGAAAATCCACCATATTTCATAGAATCAATAAGCGTTCTACATTCTTTATAAGTCAATCGGTAAATTGAATCTTTGCCTTTTGGTTTTGAAATAGATCCGTGATCATAATCATCCAGTAAACACAATGCATTTGAATAAGCTTCTATTACATTCAATATTTCTTTTTCTTCAATGCCTAGAGTAGAAGCAAGCATTCTAGACTGAATTGAAACAGTCTTGTTTAATACTTCTATTCTTTTTTCGTTAACTGCATATCCTTTCATCATGTAGTCTTTTAATATGGAAGTTGCCCATTTACGAAAGATAACACCATTTTGAGACTTAACTCGATATCCAACGGAAATAATTACATCAAGATTATAATAATTTATTGTTACAGTAGATAATCTATTCTTCCCAGTTCGTGGATCAAATCGATTTAGTTGAGTTGCATTTTTTGCAACTGAACTATTTTCATCTAATTCTCCTTCAGAAAATATATTTTTTATGTGTCTTGAAATTGTTGATTTGTTTTTATCGAATAATTGACAGATTTGATCAGCAGTTAGCCATACTGTGTTTTGCTCAGGAGATATTCCTACATCCAATTGCAAATCACCATTTACGAATTTAATAATTTCATTGTTCATGTGTCCTCCTTTAAAAAATCAAGCCAGTGGCTTTCAATTAAATCAAGCGATTGGTCGGTACCTTCGCAGAAAGATTTAATCAATTTCATAGTTCTCATGTTAGACTTTGCTTTGCTCAATCTCTAATAATTAATTATTGAAAATGCAACATTAAGTTTCTTTGTAAAAACATCTTGTATATAAAAAACTTTTTGCCTTATAAACCTTATAGCTTTATCTAAGCTTATTAAGCAGTCTTTTTTTGCAAATTCTCACATTATTTTAGCATAGGCCGAGCATTTTTATCAGTATTCGTTCAGTTCATAGATCGCATTAACAGTTTTCCGATAAGTTCTTCTACTGTCTGCCGTTTTAAATATATCAAATGCCAGTATGATGAATATTCTTGTCTAGATTTTTTATTTCATTTCAAGTTTTTCTTTTAACCATATAGGCGTTTTAAAGTCTCTGTTCTATTTCGTCTCGAATTGAAAAAAATAATTTGAATAATAGTAAGAATATTGGTTTTTGTTTCACTTCGAATTAGAAATTGATACCTATCCTTTTACAACTCGAATTGAAAATTAACTTATTTTTATATATCAATTCGATAATGGATTATTATATTTTTCAATTGATTTGTTTTTGTTTATAAAGATAATCATCACAACATTAATAATTATTGATGCTAGCGCAAGAACAAGTGAGATAAATGCGATATCCTCATTTATACTTCTAAGAGTTTCACTAAGACAATAATCATATGTTCCATGTAAGATAAATGGAATAAGTATAGCTAATACATTATATGATTTCTTATTGGTATATTTACTCTTACCAATTAAATAGCCCATTAATAAGCCATAGCTACAATGCATAGCTGATACCCCTCTTGTGATCATCATGCCAGCATTTGTGCTAAAGGCATATACAAGTGATTCAGATAAGCCAAAACCAATGCCAATAATCGCCATTAAAGATATAATATCAAGCCATGAATAAGCATAGTTATTTTTCTTAAATAAGTTCTTTAACATTAAATACTTAACCATTTCTTCACTTAGTACTATTGTGATAAAGTTGTAATAAATATTAAGTATAAAATCATTTATGCCAACTAACTTCAAAATAATATAAATAATATATAAACAAGCTGATGTTAAAACCACAAATAAAACACATTGTAGTAAGCCTAACTTAAATGCTTTTACACAAATTGATTGATATTCCTTATCTTCCTTTTTCCTATTTTTAAGAAATAAATAAATGAAAATTGGAGGTAATAAACTTAAAATGAAAGCTAAAACAAGAATCATTAATTATTCTCCAAATAGATATTTCCATCTGAGTAATAGCCACCAAAAGTACCAATAATATCAATATCTAAATTGTCGCCTTTTGTAAAATCTAAAAGTTCTGTATATTTAGCACCATCTTTATATGAACCAGTTATATGAAAGTTCTTATTTAAAGAAGCTAAATACTCATTAAATTCTTCATTATCACTGCTAAGTTCTACTTTTAATCCTTCATTAGAAGTAAGACCAATATCATCTGCCTTCACTTCTTGAATACTATATTTAGAAATATGGACATTAACTTTAGTGCCATACCATTTAGACAAATCAGATTCAGGCATAAAAGCTGTTGTAACATGAAAATCGGTAGTTTGTTTCTCAAAAGGAGGCTCTTTACCTCTAAGTGCTTCAAATATGCTTAAGACTTCATCGTTATCTAAAAATATCGCTTCATAAACAACATAGATACTATCCTCACTACTTTCTGTAGATTCTGTATCACTTGGCAAATCTTCATTGTTATTAGAAGAACAGCCAAATAAAGATAACGTTATTAATAGACATAATAATATTTTTTGAAAGTTTTTAATCATAATAATCCCCTTTTATTTACACTTATTAATTATATTTAATTTACATTCTTATAATCAAAATAAATCTAACATATTATCTAGATAAAGCATTTCTCTAACATTTATTTGATAATCAGGCTTTGTCATGTAATAAAGAATAAATTCTAAAAGTAAAGCAGATCCTAGTCCCCTACCTTCTATCTTAAAATTAGAAAAACCAAGTGGCATATATTTATTTTTTATATCATCTAAACTTATAAAACTTGGATTTGTCTTTGCCTTTGAAAAAGAATAACCATATTCTAAGTCAGGTGCACTACATATATCATTAATTGGCTCTAGTCCTAGATTTTTTCTACTTACATTTTCATAACATTGCCTGCGGTAATTGCACCCTACATAACAACACTCATTACATAAAAATTCCACTTTATCTTTTTGTGTTTGATTTAAAGTTTCAAGCTTATCAAAAGCCTTATTTAACCTAAAATCAGGTACTACATATTTATAATTAATATTGTTAAGTTCATCTAATAAAGCATTAAAATCCGTAATTACTTTAGTGGTCGAAGAAACAAAATAAAACTTTGTATAATTTCTTTTAATATAATCTAATAACAAATCAGAATAAATAATTATCCCATTATTTTCATTATTAAATATAGTACATAAATTATTACACTTAACATCACTTAAATTAGCTTCTTTAAGTAAAGAATTACTAAAAGTTAATCTAGCAGATATCTTATATTTGTTAATTAAATCAATAGCATCTTTATTAGAAGTATTTCCATTACTAGTTCTTCCCCCACCCCATAAACAGTCTTTTGGAGCACCATAAATAGAGCCAATTTTACACCAATCATAAAAGAATTCTTTATGATTAAAATAAATTGGTAAAAATTCTCTATAGAAATCATAGAACTCATATAAGCCAGGAAGATGAAAATAAGCAAAGTTATTGTGCATTGAAATCATTTTATATCAAATCTAAGAATATATCGATTATTACTTGTTATAATCCCATCTTTAACAGTTAAATAATCAAAAAGATTCAGAATATCGCTTG
>CAVGFC010000017.1:0-10430 GCA_963628775.1 Acutalibacteraceae bacterium | reverse complement strand
AAAATATATGGCAAAAAAAATAGATAAAGAAGACTCTACTGATAAAAAAGAAACAAAGACTAAGAAAACAGTAGATAAAACAAACGAAACTAAAACAGCTAAGCCTGATAGTAAAACTAAAAAGGCTACAGAAGAAAGCAAAAAGACAAAAACAAGCACTAAGAATAGCGATTCTAAAAAAGTTAGTAGCAATAAGGAAGAAACAAAAAAAGCTGTAGCTAAGAAAACTACTACTACTACTAAAAAGACAACTTCTAAGAAAAAAGCTGAGGAAAACAAAACTGCTGAAATAAAAGAAGAAATTATAACTACACCAATTGAAGAAACTATAGTTAATGAAGAAGAAAAAGAAACTATTAGTACTGAAGAAAATATAGACTCAAGTCCTACTACAATCAACGAAGATATTACAAAAGAAGTAATTAAAGAAAAGCCTAAAAAGAAAAAGAATATATTACTTAAAGTAATATTAGGACTTGTAATACTTGCTTGTGCTATAGCAGTTGCGATAATGTGTCTTGCAAATAATATTTCAACAATTGAAGAACACTTTGATCCAATTGATATTTATAAAGACCAATTAGTTGTATCTGAAGAAGATAAAGATAAATCTAAGGAAGTCTTACTAGCAATCAACTTATTAAATAACATCACAATTGATGAAAATACCTATGATGCTACACTTGCTGTAAGTAAACCAGTTGTCTATAACTTCTTTGATATAGATACACTTAATAATATTGAATATCTAAATGAAAAGAAATTAGTAATAAATCAATTTGGCTATGATATAGATCCTGAAAATTCAGTTATTAATGTTTATACAGCTGTTAAATACAACAACTTCCTAAATATGGGAATTACAGCCCAATTAACATATGAATTCACTGACACTGATTTTGTGATTAAATTCAAAGATGCCCAAATCGGTAATTTACCAGCCTTCTTATATAAGAGTAAACTACCAGAAAGTGGTAAAGAAATATTTAGACAAAACATATCTGATTTCAATGTGGTTAATGATATCAAGGTAAGATTCTTGGATCCTTTAAAGATTAAAGACATTAAATACGAAGATGATATCGCTTATATCTCGTTAAATATTGAAGATGCAGTAAATGATTTAATCAACGAATTATTTGATACAAGTAATGGTGATTCTAAATTTGCTCAAATCGCAAATTATTACTTAAAACAATTATTTAATGACAGCTCTGATGTTGATTATACTTCATTAATTGATAGTGTATCGGCTTGGGCACAAAGCGTAATTGGTGATCTTGACACCGATAGCATTGGCAATCTAATTAATATATTTGCTAAATAGTTTAAAAGAGGATGCAAATCCTCTTTTCTTGTATTTAAAAAGGATTGTAAACAATCCTTTTTAAATTAATAAACTTATTTCTTTTTAGCTACTGCATCTTTAAGAGCTTTTGCTGCCTTAAAGCTAGGAACCTTTGTTGCAGGGATTTTGATCTTTTCCTTAGTTGCAGGGTTAACACCAGTTCTAGCTTTTCTAGCCTTAACAGTGAACTTACCAAATCCTGGAAGATCTACTGTATCACCCTTTTTAAGAGTAGAAACCATAGTATCAATAATTAAATCTACTAATTCGCCAGCTTCTTTCTTTGTATAACCTTTTTCTTCAGCAATTGTTTCAATTAAAGCTTTTTTATTTAAATCAGCCATTTTCATTTCCTCCTTAATTGCTATAGATATTATATTAAAACATATATATAAAATCAATCTAAAAGCGTGATTTTATCGCGTATTTAGCACGCTTTTACTTAGACAATTCAGCCAAGTCTAAAAGCAATTTGTCAATAGTTTTTTTATCTAAACTTTTAACACCACAGGCATTATCATGTCCACCACCATTGTACCTTTCACAAACCTTGTTGATGATATATGACCTTCTAGATCTGATTGAACCATCAAATAAACCTGACTTAGGATTTTTGGCAAAGATGGCCCATATTTTTAATTCAGCGATTTTACTAAATTCATTAACATGGTTTTTAGCCCCATCATAGGACATGCCAATTTCTTCTAAATCTTTTTGATCTAGCAAACAATATCCAATATTATCTTCAATAAGTAACTTATTTCTAAGCTTAGTAAGTGACTTATAATCATCTAAACTTACATTAAATAAATAAGTATTTAAATCAGATACATTAAAGTCACCATCTTTAATAAGTTTTGATGCGATTGATAAAGTATTAAAGCTTGTAGAAGATGTAGAAAAACCAACTGAATCCGTAAGAATTCCACAATATAAATACTTACATACTTCTTTGGATTTCTTATAATCCTTGAAAGTATCACTATATAAAATGCTCGCAAGTAATTCACATGCTGCCGCAGCACTTGAATCATTGATGGTAATATCAGCTTCTTTTAAAACATAAGGATGGTGATCAATAACGATACGATACTTAGCTAAAAGAAAACGAGAATCATCAATTCTAGCTTTATCAGATACATCAAGAATGATAGCTAAGCTATCAGTTATAAAATCATTGCTTACTTCTTCTAAAGTATTTAACTTATCGTAGGATTCAAACCCGCATAGTTTAACTTCCTTATCGAAGTTATCTAAGATAAATTGCTTAAGGGCGGCACTAGAAAAAGTAGCATCGCCATCTGGTCTAAGATGGCGATAAATAGTGATTTTATTATATTCTTTTATTTTTTCTAAAAGATTGTTATACATTATAGACCTAACAATCTAACAGTATCTCTAGCGATAACAAGTTCTTCATTTGTTGGAACAACAAATACTTGAACCTTAGAATCAGGTAAAGAAATCTTAGTCTCTGAATGTGTCTTAGCATTTAAAGCGTAGTCAACCTTAACGCCCATTCCTTCTTCTAGACCTTTTAAGATACCTTCTCTAATTTCTGTAGCGTGTTCGCCAAGTCCTGCAGTAAAGGCAATTGCGTCAACATGACCCATTTGCATATAGTAGCCACCAACTAAGTTAATAACTCTATTTACATATACCTTGATAGTTGTAATAGCTCTTTGATTACCTGCATCAACTGCTGCTTGAATATCTCTTGCATCACTTGAAATACCAGAAAGACCTAACATACCTGATTTCTTATTTAGATATACATCCATTTCTTCAGGTGAACAACCTAGTTTTTCTTCCATGTAATAAACAATTGTTGGATCAATATCACCACATCTTGTGCCCATCATGATACCACCTAAAGGAGATAGACCCATAGAAGTATTAATTACCTTGCCACCCTTAATAGCGGTAACAGAAGCACCATTACCTAAGTGAAGTGTTAAGATATTAACATCTTTAACATCCTTGCCCATTAGTTCAGCAGTTCTTTTTGCGACAAATTCATGGCTTGTACCATGAGCACCATATTTTCTTACTTTATAATCTGTATACCATTCATAAGGTACTGGATATAAATAAGATTCTTCGCTCATTGTTTGATGGAAAGCTGTATCAAAAACAAATACATGTTCAATATCTGGTAAAGCTTCACAAAATGCTTTATAACATACTAAATGAGCAGGATTATGTAAAGGAGCTAATACACATAATTCATCAACTTTCTTTACTACATCTTCGTCTACCTTAACAGAACCATTATAGTAGCTACCACCTTGGACAATTCTGTGTCCTGCACCTTTGATTTCATTTAATTCTTTAACGATGCCATATTTTACTAAGGCCTCTAATAATAAATCTACAGCCTTTTTATGATCTGGAATTTCTACATCTGTAGTAATCTTTTCACCATTAACATTAATTGTGAAAATACCCATTTTTTGACCAATTCTTTCTGCAACACCAGAAGTTAAAACCTTCTCTTCAGGCATTTGGAATAATTGGAATTTTAAAGAAGAACTACCGGAATTAACCGCGATAACTTTTGACATTTTCTACCCCCTACTTATTTTTTTAAGTTCTTTAATATATTTAGCTGGAATTTCATCCTTTTCCATTCTATCAATTATATTATCAAGTGACTTAGTTTGTTTAACTAAATTTAGCTTATCTTCATATTCTTGAAGCTGTACAAGACTTCTTTTGATAATATCAGAAATGGCACTTTTAGAAACATTGTTGTTTTCAGCTATTTCCGCCATTGATAAATCTTCATTATAGTAATCATTTAAAATATCTTTTTGATGATCAGTTAATAATTGACCATAAAAATCAAATAAAAGATTGCCATCAAGTTTATTTAACATCTCTATCTCCAATAATGCTGTAAAGATAAAGATCAAAATCAAATGGTTTGATATCTTCAACGGTCTCACCAAGCGTTAGATATCTAACAGGAATACCGAGAACATTTTTAATCGCAATAACAATGCCACCCTTTGAAGTACCATCCATCTTTGTAAGTATGATTCCTGTTAAATCAGTAACTTCATTAAATAAAGTTGCTTGTGACATACCATTTTGACCAGTATTAGCATCAAGTACTAACCATACATTATGAGGTGCGCCCTCTATTTCTTTGCCTACCACTCTTCTCATCTTAGCAAGCTCAGCCATTAGATTTACTTTAGTTTGTAGCCTTCCTGCTGTATCACATAATAAAATATCAATATTATTTTCTTTAGCATAGCGACAAGCATTTACTAAAACAGAACTCGGATCTTCATATTCCTTACCTGCCACAAAGTCCACATTTAGTCTATCAGCCCATACTCTTAATTGTTCTATTGCGCCAGCTCTAAAAGTATCAGCAGCCGCCAGACATACCTTCTTGCCTTGTTTTTTATACATATTGGCAAGTTTAGCACAAGTACTTGTCTTACCTGAACCATTAACACCAACCATTAAGATGACAGTTGGACCATTTTCATTATAGAGGATCTCATCATCTTTCTTTTCATTATAGATATCATCAAAAGTTTCCAGTAAGATATCCATAACATCTTCTTGTCTTAGATATAAATAATCTTGTGTCTCCTTAAAGAAACGATCACAGATTTCTTCACTTGTCTTATAACCAATATCTGATTCAATCAAAGTAATCATTAATTGTTCAACAAAGTCTTCCTTATTTTTGGTATTATTTTCCGTAATAAAACGAAGCTTCTTACCCAAGGCATTATTAGTCTTGGCAAAACCACTAAGATACTTAGAAGTATCCTTTTTACCAGTTATAGTTTGCTTCAATGAATCAAAAAAACCCATATAGATTAATCTCCTTCACTAGTCTTATCCGCCAATTCAATAGCGTCTACAAGTTTAACCTTAAGCATTTGGGAAACACCACGTTGTTGCATAGTAACACCATATAAAGTATCACATTGAGCCATTGTGCCAGGACGATGAGTAATAATTAAAAATTGTGACTTATCGCTATATTGTTTAACATATTTGGCAAAACGCTCAACATTGGCTTGGTCAAGTGCAGCCTCAACCTCATCAAAGATGATAAGTGGTGCAGGTTTAACCTTGATAATTGTAAATAATACACACAAGGCAATTAATGTTTTTTCACCACCTGAGAAAAGTCTAATAGACTTAACTGATTTACCAGGAGGTTGTACATCGATATCAATACCTGTATTTAAAATATCATTTTCATCTTCTAGAACAAGTGATGCCTTACCACCACCAAATAAAGACCTAAATGTTTCATTTAAATTAGAATTAATCTTATCAAAAGTATCCTTAAATTGACTCTTCATGATTTGATCCATTTCATCAATCGCATCAAGAATCTTATCACGTGAAGCAATCAAATCATCATAGTTTTTCTTTAAAAACTCATAACGGGTATTAACTTCTTCAAATTCTTCAGGAGCTGACATATTAACATTGCCAAGTGAGCTTATATCATTTCTTAAAGAAATTACTTCTTCTCTTTCATTACCAGTAATTTCATAACTAATATGTTCAAGCGCATATTCAAAAGTCATTTGGTATTCACTAGCTAATCTACTTAAGTTATTTTCTAACTTTGTTTCAAGAACAGCCTTTTCTTGACTGACTTTTAATACTTCTGAATTAGCCCCTTCTGATTGTCTTCTTAATTGACGAAGTTGTTGATCCTTGCGATCAATATCAGCAGATAGTTTCATTCTTTCATCTCTTTTTAATTTTAAAGAAGTAGAAAGCTCATCTCTTAACTTATAAGCATTAGATAATTCAATTACAAGTTCATCCTTAAATTCTTCATCACTTTGAACATTTTCAGGATTAATTAACTCATAATCATTTTTCATCTTTTCATATTTTGTACGCTTAACATCTACCAAAGGTTCTAGTTGAGCGATGGAAATACGCTTTTCTGTTAATTCAGTCTCTGTTTTATTTTTATTACTTACAATTGTCTCATATTCCTTAGAAGCAAGTTCGGCTTTTGCCTTCAAAGACAATAAATTATTCTTATTCTTTTCAAGTTCAGAAGTAGCGGTAATGATACTGATTTCATTTTTTACCTTACCACCAGTCATATAACCACCCTTATGAACAATATCACCATCAAGAGTTACTATCTTATATTGATACTTTAATAAAGATGCTAGATTATTGGCATTTTCAAGAGTATCAGTAATTAAAATATTGGCTAATAAACTATCAACAACAATATCATATTCAGGTTCATTAGAAACAAAATCAGCCATAACACCAATATAGCCTTGAGTATTTTTACATACTATTTCATCTTCATATTTGATTTCATGTTCCTTCAAGACATTAATTGGAAGGAAAGTTGCCCTACCAGATCTATTCTTCTTTAAGAAAGAAATACAATTTCTAGCAGCTGCTTCATCCTTAGTAATTATGTTATAAGTTGCGTTAGCAAGTGCACTAGATAAGGCATACTCATAACCCTCATCTGGTACAATAACCTGTCCTACAACACCTAGTACACCAAAGAAAGACTTAGAGTTTGCCATAATAGCTTTTACACCAGCTTGGGCATTAGAAGAAAATGGATCTTTGATGATATTTTCTAAAACAGCGATTCTATTTTCTAATCTAAAAACAACACCACTAGTCTCTTCCTTCTTTAAAGAAGCATCAGCTAGTTTATTGGCTAACTCGCCTAAGTTTTCATTTAATAAATTAAGCTCCGTATTTAATTCATTTAATCTATTTAAACGATCCTTATATTCAAATTCAGCTTCATCAAGTAAAGACTTAGTCTCTCTTATTTTTTCTTCACTTGAACCCATTTCAATGGCATACTTACGCTTTTCATCAAGCTCAACTTTTCTTTTTTCAAGCTTTTGAATTTCATTGATGGTATTAACTAGTCTTTCTTGTAGACTGTTGATTTCTTTATCAAAATTCTTAAGTTCAGCCTTATTAGCTAAGTTATTATTTTCTGATACCTGAATACTAGTATTGTTTAAAGCGATTTGCGATTGTAAATCAAATAAGGATTTTTCAATTTCTTCCTTTTTAGAATTAAAAGAATTAATTTCATCAACTAAAACAGCTGTTTCAATCTCTTCTAGTCTCTTCTTCTTTTCCCTATATATCTCAGCCTTTTTAGCTTGTCTTTTTAAAGGACCAACTTGCCTTTCAAGCTCATCTAAAATATTAGAAGCCTTTTCTAGATTTTCCTTAGTACGCTCAAGACGGGCGATAGATTCTAATTTTCTTTTCTTATATTTAGAAACACCAGCTGCTTCTTCAAAGATAGCACGTCTATCATATGGCTTAGCATCCGCAAAACCAACGACATTACCCTGGGTTATGATAGAAAGTGAATCTTTACCTAAGCCTGAGTCAATTATTAAATCAATGACATCTTTAAGTCTTACTTTATTACGATTGATTAAATATTCGGCTTCTTGTTCAGTATTATAGATTCTTCTTGTGACCTCTATTTCTTCAAGCTCAGAATTTAATACTCTACTAGTATTATCAAAAACCAGAGTTACCTCTGCCATATTTACAGCTTTACGAGTCTCAGAGCCCGCAAAAATAACATCAGTCATTTTATCGCCTCTAAGGGACTTAACGCTTTGTTCACCCAATACCCATCTTATCGCATCAGAAATATTAGATTTACCACAGCCATTAGGACCAACGATACCGGTAACTGAGTTATCAAAATTTATAACAACTCGATCCGCAAAGGACTTAAAACCTTGCAGTTCTATACGCTTTAAAAACATAAAATCTAGTCTCCTAATTAAGAATTATATCAAAATCCTAAGCTTCCTTTAAAGTAAGATTTTTTACCCACTTTTCCTTACGTATTATCCGATAAGCAATTATAGCTTTTAAGAAATCAACTGATTGGCCAATACAATAGACATATATTACAGGAATACTTGTATGATATGCGAAAAAATAAACCGCTGGAATATTAATAGCCCACATAAAGCCAGAGTCCATAAACATCGTATTTTTAGTATCACCACCTGTTCTTAAAGTAAAGAAACATTGGGTATTAAACATATACAAGATATAGAACAAAGACATTACTGATAAAAATTGTTTAGCAAGCCTTATAGATTCAATAGATACCTTACTATATAAAAGTGGAACTAAGAAAGTAAAGCCATTCATTAATAGTGCCATAACAAGGGACATCATCATCGAAAACCATATTAGCTTATAGGCACTATCTTTAGCTTCTTTAAGTTTATTTGCGCCAAGCTTTGTGCCCACAATTACCGTTGTAGCGCTAGCCATGCCACTAAATAAGACAAAGAATAAGTCCGATATTGTAGCACTTATAGAATAAGCGGTATTGACAATAGCGCCCCTACTTGAGTAACACTTAATTAAAACCGCCATACCAAATTGCCATAAGATTTCATTAATCATTAAAGGAATAGCTTTGATGATGATATTAGATATTAAAGATCTTTCAATATTAAATATTTGATATATCTTAGTTTTAAAGTGATAGTCACCCATTTCTAAAAACACTAAATACACAAACATTTCTACAACTCTAGCGATAATAGTTGCGATAGCTGCTCCTTTTACACCCATGGCCTTAAAGCCAAAATGGCCAAATATTAGACAATAGTCAAAGAAAACATTGACGATAATCGAAACAAAAGAAGTAACAAGAGGCTTTCTTGTATCGCCTGTTGAACGCATTGAATTGGCAATTGGAAAAGATAGACCTAGTGGTAAATAAGAAAAGATAGCGAGTTTTAAATATTCACTTCCCTTTTCAATGATTGAAGCATCATTAATGATAAAGCCAATTATTTGTTTAGAAAAGATAAAACCAAATAAGACAAATAAGATAAGTATCACAAAAGAGGAAACAATCGAAAATCTAAATGATTGTTTCATATGTTCATCATCTCTTGCCCCATTATATTGCGATAAAAAAATAACACAGGATACTGTAATGGCATTTACCCCATATTGGGCAATGGCATAATAACGATTAGCTGAGCTAACAGCACTTACCGCAACATCACCTAGTTCACCTACCATCAAATTATCAACAAGATTAACACTTGCGACAATTAGTTGTTGAAACATTAAAGGAATGGCAATCGTTAAGCATTTTTTGATTAATTCTTTATCTTCAATTGTCTTTTTAAAATATCCTAAAAACATTTAGTCTCTTTCTATATAACATCTATTAACACTATCATCAAATTCATCTACATTAGCTTTATTTTCAATGATACGTGTTTCATTTAATATCTTTACATCGTACTTATTTAAACCATCTGACAACACTAAATTAGAATAATCTTCATTTAAATATTTAATAAAAGGATTACGTTTAATATACATCAAAGTACGATTACCAATTACTACATAGGGTTTAATATCACCTATTCTTTTTTTATAAGCTTCTATTAAAGAATTTACTTGTAAAGGCTTTAATTCACTACTTAAGACAATAGTTTTAAAGCCTAAACGTTTTAATAGTTCATATGCATATGAGTTAGAAATATTTAAAGTATAGTAACTAGTCTTACCTTTACCCTTAAATAAGCCACCTATATCACATATATAGTCACCACTATAATTAGAATTTAGATTAATTATTGGTAGTTTATCTTCATTGACATGTATATCATCATCGTTTAAATCTTCAATTGCTTCTTCTAATTTAATGAAGTCATTCTTATTTCTTTTAAATAAAGAAAGTTGATATTCATTAAATGATTCATAAAAGTCTCTTCTAATTTCATTTATCTTACTTTTTGGCATAAAGCCATTGCCTATATTTCCGTCAAGTTTTATTAATCGATAAGGACTAGAATCTACTTTAGAAAATATATCAAATAAAGTAACACTGGTAATTGGTGCTTTTAGAGCTTTTTCAGGTTTAATATCATATGTTTTTTTATAGCCTAGACATTCAATTTCAATTGGCTTATCTTCAACAAAATTGATATTAATTTCAATATCTTTTTTCTTTAAAATATAATTATTAATCGTTTCTTCTAACTTATGGTCAAGGGTTCGAACAACTAGGTCACCTTTTAAT
>CAVGFC010000016.1:0-14637 GCA_963628775.1 Acutalibacteraceae bacterium | reverse complement strand
AAAAATTAAAATTGCTATTGTAATCGCTTTCATTTAATGATATAAAATAAATGACGAAAGGATGGTATAGCATACCAAATGGATTGTATGATTGATTATCTATGTGCGATGAATATACATTATAGGTTCTTTCCAATAGAATACTTCTTTTCAAGCGTTTCGCATATTGGATTTAAAAATGTTGAAATTTGGTTATGTCCTCAACATTTCGAAGTAACTTATAATGGATATGAAAGTAGTGAAAAATTAAAACGATTGGCAAAGGAAAATCATGTAAATATAGCATGCCTTTGTGCTGAACAAAACAATCCAAAGCCTAGTAATATGGCAGCAAGGGATAAGTTAATCATTGATCATTCATTAAAATATTTTAAAAATGTAATTGATTTAGCAAATGAATTAAATGTTCCTAAAGTCTTATTCACATCTGGTTGGTCATATTATGATGAAACAATATCTAATGCACTAAATAGATCGATAAATCATATGCAAGAACTTTGTGATTATGCCTTAAATAAAAATGTAACTATATGTATAGAACCTTTACAGCCATTCGAGTCGCGTTTAGTAAACAATAAAGAAACTATGAAGAATTATTTAAACAATATAAATCGAGGAAATGTAAAGATTGCTCTAGATTTAGGTGCCTTAGGAAAAGCCAATGAATCAATTGATGAATGGTTTTTAGAATTTGGTGATCGAATTGTTCATTGCCATTATGTAGATGGAAATCCAACTGGACATTTACCTATTGGAAAGGGAAATAGGAATATAGAAGCAGATATGATAAGTTTTTTAAAAAATGGCTATAAAGGTTTGTTGTCATTTGAATTCGCAAATAGTATTGCGTTTGAAAATCCAAAACAAGCTGATTTAGATTCTATTAAAGTGATTGAAAATAGTTTAAATCAAATTAGAAAGGGGGAGAGATAAATGATTAAACTATTAAGAATAGACCACCGTTTAATTCATGGACAGGTTGCTTTCTCTTGGACACAAGATTTAGGAGCTGATTGTATCTTGTTAGCTAATGATGATTGTGTAACAAACCAAGTAAGAAGATTGGCTATATCTTTAGCTAAACCACCAAATGTTAAATTAGTAGTAAAAGGAATTAAAGATTCTATCGATGCGATTAACAGTGGAAAGACAGATAACTATAAATTATTTGTTGTGGTGGAGTCGGTTAAAGATGCCTATGAGTTAGCAACCCATTGTGATTGTTTTAAGGAATTAAACCTTGGAGGAGCTGTTCGTAAAGAAAATAGTACTAGAATTGGCCCTATTTTCTTTGTTACTGATGAAGAAGCCAAAATGTTAAATGAATTGGTGGACAAAGGAATGGATGTGTATATTCAACAAATCCCTTCCGAATCAAAAGAGACATACAAAAAATTATAACAAAAGGAGGAGAGTATGACGTTGTTACAAGCTGTACTTTGTGGATTAGTTGCAGCATATGGTGTGTTTGACTTTGCACTAGGTACATTGTACCTTAATCGACCTATTTTCTTATCTGCTATGACAGGTTTGATCTTGGGTGACTTTAAAACAGGCATAATGATAGGCGCTGTTTTGGAACTATTCTTTATGGGTGCTGTTTCGGTTGGAGCTTATGTACCACCTGATGTTGTCGTTGGTGGTGTTGTGGCAACTGCCTTATCAATTGTTAATGGTTATGATACAGAAGTGGCTATTACATTAGCTATGCCAATCGCTTTATTCTCGCTTGCAATAGGAAATCTAATTACAATCATTCAACCATTTTTCCTAAAACGAGCAGATGGCTATGCGGATAAGTGTGATGACAAGGGTGTAGTAAGAGTTCAATGGACACTAGGCTTAATAAATTGTTTAAGAAGATTCTTGCTTACATTCTTAGCCGTATATTATGGTGCTTCAATAGTTGAAACGTTTGTTAACGCAATACCTGATTGGGTAACTACAGGCATGAGTGCAGCAGGCGGATTAATGCCAGCTATGGGCTTTGCGATGTTGATGAGAATGATTCTTACTAAGCAGGTTGTTCCTTATTATTTCTTAGGTTTTGTATTGGCAGCTTATTTAAATATGCCTTCATTAGGTGTTGCAATATTGGCTGTAATATTTGTTTTAATTAAATTTGATTTTCTAAATTCTAATAAGGATAAAGATAAAATAACTGCTACGTCTAATGCTGGAGGTGGAATTGATGACGACTTCTAATAATAATGAAAAAATGCTTACAAAGCAAGATTTAAATCGTGCTGTATATCATGGCTTAGGAATGGAATGGGGCTGGACATATGAAAGACAAATGAATCTAGCTTACTTCAACATGGTTAGACATGCCTTGAAAAAAATATACAAAGATCAACCTGAAAAGCTACATGAAGCTATGGTGAGAAATGTTGAATTCTTTAATATTACTCCACAATTAGCACCATTTGTAGGTGGTATTGCACTAGCTATGGAAGAACAAAATGCTAAGAGTGATGATTTTGATACAAAATCTATTACTGCAATTAAATCAGCTTTAATGGGTCCATTATCAGGGATAGGTGATTCTATTTTCCTTAGTGGTATTAGAATAATTGCCCTAGGTGTAGGTATTCCACTATGTATGCAAGGTAATTTCTTAGGCGTAATCTTATATTTCTTAATTTATAACATACCTGCATTTTGGTTAAGATATGCTGGAATTTATAAAGGCTATGAAATTGGAACAGGATATCTAGAAAAGTTAAAATCATCTGGATTGATTGATAAAGTTATGCAGGCTGCATCAATTGTTGGAATTATGGTTATTGGTGCTATGTCAATATCTATGGTATATACATCTGTAACTATGCAAATTGGTTCGGGTGATACAGTAACTTCTTTACAATCAGTTTTAGATAGTATCTTACCAGGCCTTGTTCCTCTAGCTGCTACATGGTTATATTACTGGCTGCTTGGAAAGAAGAAAGCAAATGTTGTTGCATTAATTATTGGAACTATTGTTGTTGGTATAGTTGGTGCATATTTTGGAATATTAGGATAACAGTTATTTATGGCCAATGTTAAAAATATTAATCGGTTAATAGATTATATAAGAGATCCTAAAGATAGTTATGCTGAATATTTAAAGAAGGCAAAAAATTATAATTTTCGTTGCATCTTCGCTAATAGGTTTCAATTTGAAGAGGCTAGTAATTATTTAAGAGGAACCGATGTTATAGTTGCTGGATATTGTGATTTTCCATTAGGGGAAGAATGCATAGAGGCACAATTGGCCGACTTTCAAGATCAATATCGGATCGGTTTTCGTGAAATAGAAGGAATATTGAATCAATATGCCGTTGAAAATAGAATTTATGACTATATAGAGCGACAAATTGCTGAAATTTCTATATTTTGTAAAGAACGCGATATTAACACAAAAATCATTTTAGAAACTTGCAAGATGGATGAGGAATGCTTAAGAAGGGTCTGCGAAATTGCGCTTAAGTATAAGCCAACTTGTCTTAAGACTTCTACTGGAAAAGGGCTAAAAGGAGCAGAACTTGATAAAGTAAAGCTTATGAAAAGTATCTTAAAAGACCAAGTACAAATAAAGGCAGCAGGAGGCATTCATACATATAAAGAAGCATGTGAATTTATAAATGCAGGAGCTGAAGTTTTGGGATCTAGTGCTGGTATTGAAATATATAATCAGGAGAAAAACATTATATGAGGAGATATATTATAGCGAGCCATGGAAGAATGGCCTCAGGAATGGTTGAAGGTTTAAAAATTATTGCTGGCACATTTCCTGATTTAAGCATAATTGATGCCTATGTAGATGGACATGAATTCGGTGATTCATATAAAAAGGCAAAAGAAATTATTGAATCGCATAAGGAAGATGAATTCATCATTATGACAGATCTTTTAGGAGGATCGGTTAATACTGAATTGATGCCACTACAAAGTGATAAAGTACACTTGATAGCTGGAATTAATTTGGCAGTTTTATTAACACTTATGACATCAAGTCAAGATGAACCTACAAAAGATTTGGTTTATAGAACTATAAGTGAAGCTAGAGAAGGAATTGTTTATTGCAACGAAAGTACTTGCAAAGATGAAGATTTTTAGGAGGGAAAATGGAAAAAGAAAAAATAGAATTAATTAAATTTGATGAAGCTGGATATTTTGAAAGTGCAGATGCGGTTTATGCACAAAGACAAGAAGTAGAAAATTTAGCAGATGAACTTTCTAAAGAAGGCTATTCAAATATTTGGCTTTTAGGAATCGGTGGAACTGAATTTGAATTATATCAATTTGAATATCTAGTAAAAAGAATGAGTACCGTGGATATCAAGGTGATTAACGCAGCTGATTGTAATGCCCTAAGGCCTAGAACATTAACTAAGGATTCACTTGTTATTACAGCTAGTGCATCAGGAGATACACCCGAACTTGTAGAATGCGCTAAAAACTTAGTTCAAGATGGAATTAGGGTTATTGCTTTTACTAAATTGGATGGCATATTAGGTGGTATAGTTACAAAAGCAATTCAATCAGGAGTAAAAACAGTTAGTGGGCTTGAATTCTCATATACACTAGAAGCCTTCTTGATTTATCGACTAATGTTTAATCGTGGTGATTTCCCTAATTATCCTAAATTTGCCGATCAAATTAAAAATATCTATCAAGATTTAGTTGATATTCGTAAGGTTTGGGAACCAAGAGCTGAAAACATTGCTAAAAAATGTTGGAATGCGCCATATACAATATTTACAGGCTCTGGAGCATTGTGGGGCGAAACAGAATTATTTGCTGAATGCTTATTAGAAGAAATGCAATGGATTCGTACAAGGCCTATTACTTCTGCGAAATTCTTCCATGGCACACTAGAACTTGCAGAACCAGGAGTACCAGTATTTATTGTGAAAGGTGAAGATGAATTTAGAAAACAAGATAATCGAGTTGAAGATTTCTGCAAATTAATCAACACCGAATATTATGTGCTTGATACTCAAGAATATAAAGTGAATGTTGATGATGAATTCAGACCATTAGTTGTTCCTTGGATCGCTACTGCTCTTCTAACTGAAAGATTAACTAATTGGTATGAGTGTTTTACAAAGCACAATAAAAAATATCGTCGCTATTATCGTCAATTCAAATACTAATTTATTGGAATAAAAAAATATATAAAGGCACTCTAATGTGGAGTGCCTTTAAACTAGAATGATTATTGATCACTTGAATATGCATTAAATGATATTTTCATCATATCAGTTCTTATATAAGTTCTAACATATTCGATAACTCTTCCATCTTCATCTCTTGCCACATCTTCAAATAAATAAACAGGACTAAGACTTTTAATTTGAAGAAGTTGTGCTTCTTTTTCACTGCATCGAACAACTTTAAATACTCTTCTAAAATTTACAGGTAAATGATTTAATTTATTTAAATAGTCATAGAAAGATACATTTTCAAAGTCAAGATCTAAAAGAGAATCATCCATGATATCCATTGGTGAATACACATATTCAATTGATATTGGTTTGTCGTTTCCATATCTAATACGATAAAGAACAAATATATCGTCATCTAGATGTATTCTTAGTTTTTTAGCAGCACGCTTTAGTCCGCTTCTTATTTCTTTGGCAATAATTTTATTAGATGACTTAGTTCCGCTTCTTTTAAGCTTGGCGGTAATACCGGTATTAATCATTGTGTTTATGGAACTAGATTCAAAATTTAAAACTGAATCTTTATTATTGCTAACAAAGGTTCCTTTTCCTTGAATTCTTGTGATATATCCATCTTTTTCTAAAAGGGTAAGAGCCTTTTTGACGGTTTCTCTATTAACATCGTATTCTTTAGCCATGGTTCTTTCGGCATCTAACATTTGGCCGGGAATAAGATTACCAGATTTAATTTTCTCTAATAATGAGTCATATAACTGTATATATAGTGGAGTAGAATATCTCATTTTACAAATTCAAACCTTTCAATAATCATAATATTTTCGGAATACTCAACTTCATCTCCTTCATCTGAAAAAATAAAGCCATATTGTTTAATTAATGGTGTTTTTTTATCAACATTTAATAGTTTTGCCTCATGGTCGTCAGCTTCTATAACTGTTATTTCTTCAATACCGCGGTCAATTGAAATATTGTATTGTGTTTTAAGGACTTCATATAATGAATTATTTTCTATATCAAAATGATTTAATTTAGGACATAAGCTCTTACTTATATAGTTGCATTCAATACAAATTGGTTCATTATTTACATAACGTAAACGCTCAAAATAAAATACTTCAGAACCTAAAGGAAGATGAGTTAAATGAGCTAATTTTGAATCAACTTTTAATATTTTGTTCGTTATGATTTTTTTGCTATAAGAAGCATGAGAATTTTCTAAATTTTTACTTAAAGATTCGAATTGATTAATATATTTACGTATCCGTGGTTGTTTAACAACATACCATTCATCATCTATTTCATCTAATACGTTTTCATTTTTTAATGTTTCCAAAGATTGCTTTAAAGTTTCTTTAGAGCATTTAAATCTAATGCATAATTCATTTTCTGATGGCAACTTATCACCGTGTTCTAGAATTTGATCTTCAAAAATCATGCATCTAATTTCATCAGCAATAACAACACCTAATATATCGTCTTTATCACTCATGTATTTATTATAACAAATCCATGTTTATGCGTTTGCCTAAGATATAAAGAAGACTTTAATCTTAAATAAAAATCAGAAGTTATAAAACTTCTGATATTAGTTTTTAAAGTAATTGATGATTGTAGTATATACAAGATTTGGTAGTTCCTTAAAACAATAATCTTTTTCCATTCTTTCAATAAAGGTATGACCATCAAAGCCATATGTGCCAATGTTTACTGTAGGCATTTCAATTTGCTTAATCTTTTCATATGGATAATCATAACGATATTCATAATATGGACAATTGTTTAACATAGCCTTTATATCCTTGCTAGAATGAGGACAAGACAGATAACTCATATCTGATATATAAGGATAGAAATCACTTACTTTAATATCGTATTTTGATTCTTCATTAATCATATCTGCACTCTTATATACAGCTTCTCTTAATTTTTTATCTTTAGTTTCGATATTAGAATAGAAAGTTGAACCAAAATAAACAATTAATACTGGCTTTTTAAGCTCATAATATTCATAAGCCTTTAAAACTAGTTTGTAGCTATATTCTCTAATATCGATATTAGGATTATCTTTTACTAGTTTTTTCGCATAGGTTTTTATATCTTCCTTATACTTAGGATTATTATTTTTTAGGTAATCATCAAATTCCTTAAAGGTATATACATTAACTTCATAAGGCAATTTTTGATAAACAAGTTTATTATTCTTACAATATTTCTTATAGTTAGTATTTAATAAATCAATTGTTTCTTTAAAACTGTTTTTGGCAACTTTTAAACAATTATTCATTACTTTAACAGGAGAAGATGTATATAACATATAGTTAAAGTAAGCATATGCACTACTTGCAGTTTGAACAGTATAGCTTTGTTTAAAATCACTTTGTTTTAAGCAAATAGGGGGAACACTTGTTTTATCTTGGGCTTTATCTGCTAATTCAGCATTTAAAGAAATATTTTTATTTAAAACTGATAATAATAAATTTGGGTCAAAGCCTTTAAAAGGGGAGCCAACATGGCTTTCCTTGCCAATACAGACAAAGCTTGGAAGTAATTTACCAACAGTACCTAGATACATAAAACGATCATTATTATCAGATACCGAATAATCGGTATTGATGCAAGCTTTATATTCAAGATTTTCTTTTTCTTTAAGCTCAATGAGTTTATCTAGTGCACTTATCACACCTTTTGAATCACCTTCTTCATCACATTCCGCTAATAAAAGAAGACTACCATTTAATTCATCTAGATGTTTTGTAAAGTAATCAATTATGGTCATATTTACAGCTACACCAGATTTCATATCTAGTGCGCCTCTTGAAAACATATATTTGTTTGATTTGATGTCTTCTAATACTTTTTTATCTAAATCGAAGTGTTTTTTTAATTCATCACAAATCTTATCAGGACTACAAGCATACTTTTTAGCCTTGCCATAGTCTTCTATTTCAACAGTATCAATATGTCCCATTAAGACAATTGTTTTATTAGTTTTACCCTTTATATAGGCGATAGTACTATGGCGATTATTTTCGCTATCAAACATCATTAATTGATCAGGGTGCTTTTTAAAATAAACATTCTTTGAAAAATAATCATAGATATATTTAGCTACTTTACTCTCGCCCTTATTAGAATCATTGTTTACACTATTGATACTTACTAATTTCTTAGTTAATTTTTCAATTTTTTCACTTTTCTCAATTATCATAACTACTCCTTAAATTGAGCATCATATAAACGCTTATAAGTGCCACCATCAATTTTCATTAAACTATCATGGTTACCACTTTCACTTACCCGTCCTTTTTCAATTACTAAAATGTTATCAGCATTTTTAATAGTGCTCAACCTATGAGCTACTACAATCGTGGTTCTGCCTTGTTTTAAGGTATCTAGAGCTTCTTGTATCATGATTTCGGTTGTATTATCTAAAGCACTGGTTGCCTCATCAAGTAAAAGAATTGGTGGATTCTTTAAAAAGACGCGGGCAATTGATAGTCTTTGTTTCTGACCACCAGATAGTCTAACACCTCTTTCACCAATTTCTGTATCAAAGCCATTTGGTAAGGACATAATATAGTCATAGATATTGGCTTTTTTACTAGCTGTTACAATTTCATCAAATGAGGCATTTAAGTCACCATAGGCAATATTGTCTTTAAATGTTCCTGAGAATAAGAAAACATCTTGTTGAACAATGCCTATATTTCTTCTTAAACATTCCATAGTAATATCATCGATATTTTTATTATCAATACTAATAGATCCACTATTAATTGTATAGAAACGAGGAAGTAAGTGACATATGGTGGTTTTACCACCACCACTTTCACCAACTAGGGCAACGGTTTGTCCTTTTTTAACTTTAAAAGAGATATCGTCTAATACTTCTTTATTGTCATATTTAAAGTAAACATTTTTAAATTCAATGTCACCATTTAATTCTTTATAGTCTTTGGCATCTTTTTTATCAACTTCAATATCTTCATTCATGATTTTTTCAAATTTTTCAAAGCCGGCAATTCCTTCTTCTAATTGTTCAACAAATTGCACAAGGGTTGTGATTGGTGAAATAAATAAGTTAATCGATACAATAAAGGTAGAATAATCACCAAAGCTAATTTGGCCATTGTATAAAAAGATACCACCTGATATTAAACAAATAACATTGAATAAGTCAGTAATAAAAGAAGTACTTGAGTTAAATGTCGCAAAGCCTTTAAAGTGCATGGTACGTGCTTTAATAAATTCTTCATTTTGTTTATCAAACTTTTTAATTTCTAGTTCACTATTATTAAAAGCTTTAGTAACTTTAACCCCACTTATCGAAGAAGAAATGGCAGCATTTATTCCCGATAGGGCAATCTTTGATTTTCTAGAGGCTTCACGCATATATTTTCTTAATTTCAAGGAAATAATAATTAAGAAAGGAACAGAAGCGAAAATAATAAGTGTTAAATTAAGATTGATAGTAGCTAAATAAACAAATGATAAGATTATCATTAATGTACACATAATGAAGTTTTCAGGGCCATGATGAGCTAATTCTGATATTTCAAAGATATCATTTGTAAGATTTGACATAATGGCACCTGTTTCATGGTTGTCAAAATAAGAATAGGGTAGTTTTTCAATCTTTTGAAATAGTTCTTTACGCATATCGGATTGAATCTTTACACCCATTACATGTCCATAGAATTGCACAAAGTATTTAAGTAGTGCTCTAATGATATAAATAACTAGTAATATAATGCCAAATTTAATTATTAAATCAAACTTAGAATTAGGAATATAGTCATTTAACATGTTTCTGGTGATAATGGGATAAACCATTGCGCTTAATGATATTAGTAATGATGCCAACATATCTAGGCTAAACAATAATTTATAAGGTTTATAGTAATTTAAAAATTTCTTCAACATACTTAAAAATTTTATCATTTTTTGCCTAATTGGGTTTATTTATGTAAAATGTGTTCATGTGGCAATTTTGCGATGAACTAAAGAAGAGAAAATTAAAATTAGTAAGCGAAGGCTATGACGCTTATTGTCTTTTTACACTAGAAGGCTTAGAAGTTAAATTAGCTAATGAATTAAATAAGGAATATGATTATTTGATTGCTTCACCACTTATGAAGATGGCACATCGTTCTAATAATGGCGAAAAATATGATGTTGAAGAAGTACTTCTTGGTGGCTATATTTTCTTATATCTTCCTACTTGCAAGGATCCATATCATATTAAGTCTAATTATTATTCATATAAAATATTGTCTAGAAAAAATGATGATGGAAAACTTACCTTGGGTGATTTAGAATATGCCAAATGGGTTCTAGATGTTGAAGGCATGCTTTCAGTATCTGAGGCAATCAAGATTGATGGCAAAGTTAAAATTATCAAGGGTGCTTTAAAAAAGCTTGAAGGTAATATTGTTGAATATTCTAAAAAGAATCGTAATTGTTGTGTTGAAATAGATTTCTTAGGTCAAAAGACCAGAACTTGGCTTCCTTTTGAATGGGTTGATTTTGATTGTGATGAAATCAATACTAAGCGATAATTTCTAATTCCACAATATTTTTAAAACTAATTTTTTCCATTACAACCTGTATCATTTTTGTATCATAGTTGAGTTTGGCAACTCGTCCCATTTTTTCATAATATTTGCCATTTTTAAAATAAACAATTCTAATATTGTTTCCTATTTCAATTTCCTTTAGAGTCCTATCTAATATTTCATAATCTTCTTCAGCTAAGATTCTTTTTTCTACTTCGATGGCTTCTTGTTTACTTAAGATTTCGCGATAACCATTTAAGGCATCAAAAGCCATAAATATTTGTGCTCTAGGCATTGTGACCTCCAATTAAAGTATTACGTTTTCTTGCGGTTGCCTTATCTAAGAGATTGGTTCCTTTTAAAACGGTATTCTTTCCATATTTTTGTTTAATATAAACCAAGGCTTCTTGAGCCTTTCTTTCTTTTTCTATTTCTTCGACATTTGTAAATAAATCATATTCAGCATAATATTCATCTTTTAGATTGCCAAAGCTGATTCCTATTTTTCTTATTGGATAATTAGTATTAACTATCTTTTTATAAAGAATGGTAAATTCATTTAAGAGTAGCTTATAAGAATTGGTGGTATTACTTATAAGATTGCCACTACTACTAGCCTTAATAACATCCTTAGAATAGCCAATATATAAGCTAATATGATTGGTTACAAGATGCTTACTTGTTAGTTCTAAGACATTTGTTTCAATCATTTCCTTAAGGACGATATAGGCATCTTTATAGTTATAATCTTCAAATAAGATTTGGGAATTAGACAAAGAATTACTTTTTGGCTTATAGGCTTTTATATCAGCGATAGTAGTATCTTCTTTACCATTTGCGTGATCAATTAAAGTCTTGGCATTTATGCCAAATACTTTATATAAGATATTTTCATCATAGTGGGCCAAATCATATAAGTCTTTTATTCCTAGTTTATTTAACCTAGTCTCACTTCCTTTACCAATCATCCAGAAATCGGTTAGGGGTCTATGGTGCCACAAGGTTTGTTTAAAGATATCTTCATCTAAATAAGCGATATTATCACTTTTATGTTTAGCACAGATATCTAAGGCAACTTTACATAAAAACATATTAGTGCCAATACCACAGGTAGCGGTAATAGAAGTTGTGTTATAAATGTCCTTGATTATAAGTTTGGCTAAATCTCTTATTTTTAGTTTGTATAAATTTAAATAAGGTGTAGCGTCAATGAAACATTCATCAATGGAATAGACATAGATATCATCTTTACATATATATTTAAGAATTGTCTTATAAATACGGGCTGAATATTCCATATATAGGCTCATTCTTGGGACAGCTGTGATATATTCAATGTTTTTGGGTATTTCATAGATTCGGCCTCTACTTTTTACTCCTAGTCTTTTTATGGCGGGTGTGGCAGCTAGGGTAATAGCGCCATCACCTCTACTTGGATCAGCTACAACAAGCTTTATTTTAAAGGGGTCTAGTCCTCTTTCGGCACATTCAACTGAGGCATAAAAGGATTTAAGATCGATAACTAGATATATTTTTTGCATACTTTTATTATAGTGTTCTTATTTTTCAAAACAAGTAAGATTTGGGAAAAAATAAAATTATTTTTGAAAATATTTCGCAAAAGATGTAAATTAAGTGTATGGAACTAAAAGAATTACTCGCAAAATATGAATATGAACATGAAAGAAGCCATCAAGATGTGGCCAATGAATTAGGTGTTTCTCTTTCTACTTATTATCGTTGGTTAAGTGGTGAGAGTACAATGCTAAAAAAGGGCACAATTGATAAATTAAGCAATGTCTTAAATTATGATATTGAAATGTTGTTGTCTGAAGGTGATAGAATCAAACCGATTGCGGGTTTTGTTAAGGCGGGATATGATCTTTTAGCTGATGAAAATATCGAAGGCTATATAGAACTTGGACAAGCTGATGCAAGAATGGGCGACTACTTTCTTAGGATATGTGGTGATTCTATGATTGATTCTCATATTTATGATGGCGATTTAGTTTATGTTAAAAAAACTAATGTCATTAATTCTGGTCAAATTGGTATTGTCCTTGTTGGTGATGAAGTAACAATTAAGAAAGTTTATTATAAAGATAATTTAATGATATTAGAAGCTAGTAATCCTAAATATGAATCTAGGTTTTTCAGCACAAAAGAAATAGAAGAATTGCCTGTTAAAGTAATGGGTGTTGTTAAGTTTGTAAGAAGAGACTTCAATTAGGAAAAAGTGGCAAAAAGTACCTAAAATCATCGGAAAAAGTGGCATATTACTTTTTAATTTAATCAAAAAAGCGTTAAATCTTAGGAATAAATTATGTTAGAAAGAAAAGTAGAAAAAGAAATTGTTCAATGGATTCAAAATGATAATAAAGCTTTACTTGTAGATGGTGTAAAAAAATGTGGTAAAACTTTTATTATCAAAAAGGCATTAAAGGATTGTGGTTGTGACTACATTGAATTTAATCTTTTAAAGTCACCAGCACTTATAAATGTATTAAAGAAAAGTGAATCTGTTGATGATGTGATTGCTAATTTATCTCTGTTTTCTAACAAGCAATTTAATAAGGGAAAAACCTTTTTGTTTTTTGATGAAATACAAGAATTCAAAGACTTAGTGACAAAAATAAAGTTTTGGGTTGATGAGGGATCTTTTCGTTATATCTTTTCAGGTTCTCTTCTTGGGGTTGAACTAAAGAATCTAAAATCGGCACCCGTTGGCTATTTAAAAACTATAACTATGTATCCTCTTGATTTTGAAGAGTTTTTACAACTCTATAATTTTAATGATGATTTAAAGGGGTCATTAAAAAGCTGTTTTATAGATAAAAAACCTGTTAATGAAGCAGTACATGAAAAGATGATGCAAATATTTAATATGTATCTTAATGTTGGTGGTATGCCTTCAGCTGTTGATAAATTTAAGGAAACAAAAAATTTAGAATTAGTACTAGAAGAACACAACGATATTATTACTCAATATAAAAAGGATTTCACAAAGTATGAAGCAGAAGATAGAAAGCCTTATTTAACACGCATCTATGATTTGATTCCTGCTGAATTAAATGATAGTAATAAACGTTTTAATTGTTCTAATTTAAAAAAGGGTATCAAATATTCTAGAAGCGAAGATAATTTTATGTGGTTAACAAGTGCGGGTGTAGCTATCCCTACTTACAATATCACCGAGCCAGTACTACCACTTGTGCTTAATGAAAAAAGTAGTTTGTTTAAGTTGTTTTTATCTGATGTTGGAATGCTTACTAGTATGTATGGCAAGTCCACTAAGATACAAATTTTAGCTAATGATCAAGATATTAATAATGGTGCTTTATATGAAAACGTTGTTGCTCAAGAACTAAAGTCCCATGGATTTAAATTGTATTATTACAATAGTAAAAAATATGGTGAATTAGACTTTGTGATTGAATATAAGGGTAAAGTTTTACCAATAGAAGTTAAAAGTGGTAAGTCTTATCAAAGACATTCAGCCTTAAATAATATTTTAAATGTTTCAAACTACAAAATTGATGAAGCCTATGTTTTATCCAATTTCAATGTAGAAGTAAAAGGCAATATCACTTATTATTTATGTGCTTATGTTTATTTCTGATGAAACAATGCTTCCAAGTGTTGAACTAACTGGATTTTAGCGTGAAGCAGTGAAGTAAAGTGTGAAGTAGTGTGAAGTTTTGTGTGAAGTACAGTGAAGTTTTGAGTGAAGTGGTGTGAAGTTTTTGTTCACAACTTCACTTTTGCTTCTTAATGGAGTCAGACAAAATGAACTAAAATGGCTTTATATTGACGAATGAGATTGCTGACTTTATAGGTGTTGCTTCTTCAATATATTTTGGAAAGAATGTTATAGATAGACTTGTAAAAGAAGGCTTATTAAAAGAGATGAATCT
>CAVGFC010000015.1:0-8701 GCA_963628775.1 Acutalibacteraceae bacterium | reverse complement strand
CCATGCCTAAATTATAAATCATATTTGTGAACAACTGCTGAAAAATGTATAATAATTGAGCATTGCGGTGTAGCCAAGTGGTAAGGCGGTAGACTCTGAATCTATTATTTCATTGGTTCGATCCCAATCACCGCAGCCATAAAAAAAATAAGCCTTCATTTCGAAGGCTTTTAGTTTACTTTACAACTTTAAGTAAGATAACAATAATTACAACTATAACAACAAGAAGTAAGGCAGCTACTATACCAATGGCAACCTTTTCGCCTGTTGATAATTGTTCCTCATCTTCGGGTTCGAACCCCTCTTTATCGGGTTCGAATCCCTCTTTAGATCCCTTTTTCTTTTTTATTTCTTTAGTTTTAGTTTTTTCTTTTAAAGGTTTAGGGCTTTCTTCTTGAACTACTTCTTCTTTAGCATCTTCTTCAATTGCCTTGGCTAAAGTTTTATGTTCAACAACTTCTTCTACCTTAGTCTTTACTTCTTCTTCAACAGGCTTTTTTTCAACAGGTTTTTTCTTAACAGCTGTCATATATTGAAGTCTTCCTCTAACATTAGAAAGAACTTCCTTAACCACAACAGCTACTCTTGATTGTTCCTCAGCTTGATCAAGGGCAATATCCTTAATGATTTTCTTTAATTCATCACCACTTAATAATTCATTAAAATTAGATGTAATCTTATTTAAGTCTTTCTTTTCTAGATGAGAACCTTCACATCTTGTAAAATCTGAAGGAATCAAGTAATCAAAGATAGAAACACAAACTTTCTCTACAACACTTGTTTCAACTTTGGCCTTTTCAGCTATTTTTGATACATCATCGCTATTTACTAAGTATTTTAATAATATATTTAAATTGTCCATAACAAAACCTCACAAGAATATAGTAATACATTTTCTTTTTTTTCACAAAAAATGACATAAAATTTATATGATGAATGATTTCAAATATACCCTTGATAACAAGCGTTATCATACCTTTAATTACTATCTTAAAAGTCACTATAAACAAAAAGTAGCCAAAGTTATTATTGATGGCCATTTTACATGTCCTAATAGGGATGGAACAAAAGGATATGGTGGTTGTATCTTTTGTTCAGAGTATGGTAGTGGCGATAGTAACTACAATATAAGCGAAGATGTTTTAGTTCAATATCAAGAAAACAAAAAAGTGATGGATAGAAAATGGCCAAATGGCCTATACATTCCCTATTTTCAATCATTTTCCAATACTTATGGTCCCTTAAATAAGATTAAGGCTATGATAAGTCCTTTTTTAAATATGGATGAAGTAGCTGAAATTTCAATCGCTACAAGATGCGATTGTTTAAATGATGAAATAATAAAATATCTAAATTCTATTACAAGTATTAAACCCATTTGGATTGAGTTAGGACTTCAGACCAGCAATGATTTTACTGGTGAATTAATTAATAGATGTTATAGTTTTAATGATTTTAAGGACACATTAAACAAACTAAATAAGACAAGTATCAAGACCTGTGTTCATATTATCAATGGTTTACCATATGAATCTAAACAAGATATGTTAAACACAATCAAAGATATTAATCATTTAGACTTTGACGCAATCAAAATACATATGTTACATATTTTAAAAAATACTAAACTTGAAAAAATGTATAAAGAAAAGCCTTTTTATATACTAAATAGAGAAGAATACATTGAATTAGTTGTAAAACAATTAGAACTATTAAAGCCAGAAATAGTAATTGAAAGATTAACAGGTGATCCAATTAAAGATGAATTAATTGAACCTACTTGGATATTAAATAAGACAACTATTTTAAATGATATTGATAAATTAATGGTTAAATTAGATACCTATCAAGGTAAATGCTATGAATAATAATACCTATGTTCACAAATACTTAAAAGGAATAGTTTACAAATCTGATGAAGTTGTTGATATGACAATGGGAAATGGTTTTGATACTTTATTTCTTGCCCAAAATAGTAAACATGTCTATAGTTTTGATATTAATAAACAAGCTCTTATTAATACGCAAGAAAAACTAAAAGACTATGATAATGTATCTTTAATACTTGATAATCATATTAATATTGATAAATATATTGACCATAAAGTTAAATTATTTTTATTTAATCTAGGCTATTTACCAAATAGTGATGACAAAACAATAACTAAAAAAGATGAGACTCTAATTGCCTTTAAGAAAGCCTATGATTTATTAATAGATGAAGGCTATATAATTATTACTTTCTATTTAGGACATATAGGTGGCAAAGATGAATACTATTTACTAGATAAATATATCAAAGATAATAATCTTAATGTACTTGAAACATATCGTGCTTATAAACACTTCAATGAACCAATAACTTATATCATAAAGAAAAAGCTCAATTGAGCTTCTTCTTTTATGTTAGGGGACATTCATTAAGTATCATTTAGGGGAATTGGATACTTTTTATTATGAGTAAGGATATTTTCCTTACACCTATATAGTAATTAAATACTTACGTATAAATTTGTTTAAATTATGTAAAATTATGTGTTTTGAAAATTTGTTATAATTTTGATTATGAACAAAAAAACCAAAAGAATTCTTATTAGTCTTATTTCAATAATTATCTTTATTGCCTTGAGCTTCTATAATATTAAATATATTAACCCTTATGATTTTGTGGTAAGAGAAGAAAGCATCAAATCAAGTAAGATTGATGATAATACCAATAATCTTATTGTTGCCTATTTTTCTGATATTCATTATGGAAGCTATATTAATGAAGAACATCTAGAAATACTTAAGACTAAGCTAAATAAATTTAAACCTGATATTATCATCTTTGGTGGTGACTTATTTGATGAAGCCATAAGTGGAGGTCAACAATCTACGCTTAGTGAATTCTTAAGAAGTCTAGATGCTAAATATGGAAAATATGCCGTTCTTGGCGACAGGGATGAAGAATATATAGAACAAGTAAAAAGTATCTTAAATGATACTGATTTTAGATTATTGGATAATAGTAATGAAAAAATATATGTTAAGGGTTCTTATATTAACCTAGTTGGCTTAAGTATTAACTATGATATTTCAAATGCCTTTGAAGGTGTTAATCCCAATAACTTTACAATTTGTGTAAGCCACTATCCCGATATTGCTGCCCTAGCTGATACAAGTAAAACTGATTATATCTTGGCGGGACACTCTCTTAATGGTCAAGTATATATACCTTTAATTAATTTATTCTATAGACCAAATGGCGCAATTGATTATTACCATGGTAAATATAAAATTGATAATATAACCCTTGATATAACAGGAGGCATTGGCACCATAAAAAACGACATCCGTATGTTTGCGGATGCCGAAGTAGTTATCTATAAATTAATTAAGAATTAGCGATTTTTTCGATATCTTCAATTTGTTTTGGAATATCACTTGATAATACCGTATTGCCAGTACCAGTGATTAATAAATCATCCTCAATTCTAATACCAATATTTTCATCTTCAATATATAAGCCTGGTTCATTAGTGATGATATTACCCGCTACAAGAGGGACATTACCAATATCAACATCATGAGTATCTAAGCCTAAATGATGAGATACACCATGGAAATAATATTCGCTTACATCTTTATTTAAATTATGCTTTGGAAGCTCTTTTGTATAATAATCAACAACTAACTTATTTAATTCTCTTAAAGTAATGCCAGGTTTTGCGTTTTCTTCAACAACTCTTTGAGCACCTAAGACAAGCTCATAGATCTCTTTTTGACGATCAGAAAATTTGCCATTAACTGGGAAAGTTCTAGAAATATCAGCACAATAATTTTTAAATGTTGCGCCTAAATCACATAAGAACAATTCACCATCATTCATTGTTTGATTATTGTCACTGTAATGTAAAACAGTAGCACGTTTACCACTAGCGCAAATTGACTTGAAAGCATTTTTATTGCATACATTTTGAGCTAAAACTAAGTTAAATAAGCCTTCCATTGTCATTTCATTCATGCCAGGCTTAATCGAAGACATCATTTGTCTTACACCTTGATTGGTAATAGCGATAGCACGTCTAATGCAAGTAAGTTCATAGTCATCTTTAACCATTCTTGACTTAGCAATTAAAGGATAGATATCCTTGATATTAACAGCAGGATGATTTTCTTTTAATTTATTAGCGAACTTAATAGCTACTGAAGGCTCTTGCTTGGCATCATAGTGCCACAAATCAAAATAAACTTTATAGTCACTATTATGTCTTTGACGATTTAATAGATTAGCTAAATAATCTTCAAGTTCACTATAATCACCAACATCTTCTATACCGCTTATTTCACTAGCTTCTTCCTTCAGCATTCTGCCACCTACCCACTTTGCCATATATTCATCATAAGGCAAAATGAATAAACGCTCTTTGATTTGGCCATCAATTTTAGAAAATACTAAGGCCATTGTTTCCTTCTCTAAACCTGTTAAATAATGGAAATTTCTGTTTACATCAAAGGGATAAGCTTCATCTTCTGATTTCATAATCGGATTACCAGAAAAAAGCACCATTGTCGCATTACCTGCAGTATCTTTAATTAATCTCTCTCTTCTAATTGAAAATAAATTCATAAATCCTCCTAAAAAATTTCATCATCTTTCTTATTTAAGTAAGATACCTTAACTATCTCTTCTTTTTCGATTGCCTCATTAATCAAAGTTTCATAGTCAAACTTAGACTCATAGAATAAACATTCCTTTTCTTTTGGCTTTGTAACAGGATTCTTTGGCTCAAATATTGTACAACAATCCTCATAAGGCAGAATAGATGTTTCATAAGTACCAATCTTTTTAGCCATCTCAATACTTTCAATCTTATCCATCATACACATTGGACGAAGTATTAAAGTATCGCATACTTTCGCAATTACACTTATACTTTCAGGCGTTTGAGAAGCAACTTGACCTACACTTTCACCATTTGTGATAAGTTTAATCTTTCTTTCTTTACAAATTCTATCCGCAATACGATACATCATACGCCTCATAATAGTAATGGCATAAGATTCATTAGAATGCTTATAGATTGCGAGTTGTAAATCAGTAAAAGGAATCACGTGTATTAAAATATCACCTTGATAGACACTTAATATTTCCGCTAACTTATATACTTTTTCCTTAGCTTGGCTACTTGTATAGGGCTCACTAGCGAAATGTATGCACTCAATCTTTAAACCTCTTTTCATGGTTAAATAACCCGCAACAGGAGAATCAATACCACCTGACATCATAAGTAAGGCCTTACCATTAACGCCTGTTGGATAACCACCAATGCCTCTTACCTTTTCATCCATGATAATGGCATTTTCATTACTAATAACGACATATATTTTTAAATCAGGATTATGTACATCAACCTTTAAATCACTATTTCTTAAAATATGACCAGCTACTTGTCTATTTATATCATCGCTTCTAACAGGAAAAGTTTTATCACTTCTTTTAGAAACCATCTTAAAAGTCTTATAATCTTTTTTTAGCGCAAGCATTAAAGCTGTCTTTTTAATTTCTTCGATATTTTTATCAACTAGTATTGCACCAGAGAAATAAGCATAACCAAATACTTGTTTTAAATCTTCTCTAATAAGATTGTAGTCTTCACCATTTAACTTAATAAATAAACCATCATGCAAAGTTCTATAAGTTAATTTCTCATAAGCTTGCAACCTCTTTTTAATATTATTAGTTAAAGCCTTAGTAAAGTCTTTTTTATTCTTACCCTTGGTTGAAAGCTCACCATATCTAACAACAATATGATCATAATTAAAATCAGCCATATCTTTTTATATCCTCCTTTAAACAATCAATTAAACAATCAATCTCTTCAAAAGTATTGTCTTCACTAAATGATATTCTAAGCGCATAGTCTTCATCCTTTCCTAAAGCCAATAAAGTTCTATTGCCTTCATTTTTTCTAGAACCACAAGTCGACTTAGAAGACACCATTATATCTCTTGCGTTTAAAGCATTTAATTCTACTTCACTTTTAATTGGTGTAGATATATTAATTAAACTAGCTAGACTATCATCAAATGAATTAAGGCTAACACCTTCTACTTCTTTTATTCTTTCTTTAAAATAAGCATTTAATTCCTTAGTTTTCTTAACATAGTTATCTTTATTTTCTAACGCAATCCTAAGTGTTTTAGCAAGCACAATATTACTAGTAGCGTTACTTGTGCCTCCTCTTATGCCATATTCTTGTTGACCACCTGAAATCAAAGGCAAAAGCTCAACATGTTTTTTCTTAATTAAAGCGCCAGACCCCTTTAAACCATGAATCTTATGAGCCGAGAAACTAGCTAAATCAATATCTTTTAAATCGACATCCACTTTGCCAATTCCCTGAGTTATATCACAATGAAAATAAGTGCCACTGTTTTTCTTAACAACTTCCTTTATTTCATTGATGTTATTTATAGAACCAACTTCATTATTAACTAACATGATACTAACTAGTAAAGTATCATTTCTTAGTGCTTTTTTAACTTCATCAGCTTCAATAATTCCTTTTTCATTAGGATATAAGTAAGTAACTTCAAAACCAAAATGTTCTTCTAATTGCTTAAAAGAATTATAAACACTAGAATGCTCATAAATACTAGTAATTAAATGTCTTCTACTGTTATTTAAACACAAGCCCTTAATCGCTAAACTATTGGCCTCACTTGCACCACTTGTAAAGATTACCTCATCTTTTTCAACATTTAAATAAGAGGCAATATTACTTCTAGCCTTTTCTTGCATGTTATAAATAGCGACGCCATCATCATATAAAGCATCGCTATTACAATAATAATCATCAAGTAATTTTTTATAAGTAGCCAATACTTCTTTATTTAAAGAAGTGGTAGATACATTGTCAAAATATATTTTATTCACTAATTATTCTCCAAATAAGCCTTATCACTAGAATTAGGGAATAGCTTTTCCATACAAGAAATAGCCATTGTCAAAGCCTTGGTATATTCTCCATTTAGATAAGAGAATTCAGCCTTTGACAAGTCTCTTTCAACTTCAGGATAAGTAGAACGATACTTATTGCCAAAGACAATAGCGTTTTCAACCATAATAGCCATACCCACAATATTATTAACATTGTTGTAAAACTTATAAATAAAATCAATCGCATCATCTAAAGCAGCATTTAATTGTTCAATATCAAGTGGCACTAAAGCTAGTTGTTCCTTAATCTTGCCAATCTTTTCTCTACCTACTTTAAGATCATTTGTATAAGAATCAGCAATAGTAGGTAAATGATATTCTAAGACCTTAACTTCAACCTCATTTAAAACAACCTGCAACTTCATAAGTTGACCCTTGGCCCTTTGTTCATCAGTGGCGCTCTTATCAAAAGTTACCTTATGTTCCATTAAAGAACTAGCATCTTCATTTACTTTATTTAAGATAGCCTCTCCTTTTTCAAGTAATGAAGTACTAGGACTATCATTACTAGCGATATCTTGATTTAGTTCAATAAAATCAGCTTTAAACTTATTAACATTTTCTTCTTTTTCACTTAAATATGCGCTTAAATCCTCAATACCAAAACGCTTAGAATCCTTATTGTAGGCAACTTTTACATAATTAAGTAAGTTCTTAGTTTCATTTAGTTTTAAAGCTATATCATCACTAACTGTTCTTACTTTTTGATAAGCATCACTTTCATTATTTAAATCAGTAAGTAATGTATTTAATTTATCCTTTAAATCCTCATTATCTTGTTTAACATTGCCGATATCACCACTAGTAAGAATCTTTATATCTTCACTTACTACACTTGAGACTTCACTTAGTTTCTTTTCAACTTCTAGATGCTTTGTATAAATACCACGTTGACGAAGCAGAGCATATTGTCTATTAACTTCTTCAACAAGAGTTGGAATAACTCCCTTTGTATCATTGATAAGCTCAGGAATCTTTTTAGCACAAGCATTAATGTCAATAATGTTGTCTTGTATCTTTTCTAGACAATCTTGGCTACTTAAATAGTCACTAACATACATGAATTCTTCACTTGTTGAAAATAGATCTTCAACATTTAAAACTTTCTTTTCAATACCATCATAGGCAATAGATAAAGTATTTGAATTCTTATTGATATATAACTTAAGTTCTCTAAATTCTTCTTTTAATTTAGCACTTTGTTCTCTTTGTTCATTCTCCTTTTGTGAGAACTTTTCCAAGAATTTATCAATATCTTTTACTTCTTTTTCACTTTCTTCAAGATTTTCATTTATCTCTTCAATAGCGCGATTACATTCAGCATATTTTTTACTCGCAAATAAATCATCTAAACTTTCAAGCCTTGAGCTTATATAGTCGATATTTCTTTGAGCATCTTCATATTTTTGATAATATTCTTTCACCTCAGTTGAAGTATCATCATTTCTTTTTGCCATAGCTTGAGCCTTAGAAAGCTTAAAAGCTAAAGGGACAGTCTTGACACTATTAAAACGCACATTTAATTCATCTATACTTTTTTTAACATTTGTTTTCTTGGTATTAGAAACAATGATTAATACTATAATAACGGCTATTAATAATAGGCCACCAATAATGGCAAACTTTACATTATTCGACATATAACTCCTTTATCCCTAAACATAATAATTTTACTATCAGAGCTAATAATTTTCAATTGACTATATTGGCTTATTT
>CAVGFC010000014.1:0-4650 GCA_963628775.1 Acutalibacteraceae bacterium | reverse complement strand
CTAAGGATATTAATGATACAGTAGAGCTAGATTCAAGTACTGCTGTTGAAGAATCTGATTCAACTCCTGCTGTTGAAGAAACTTTTGATTCAAGCCCTATTATAGAAGAACCAGTTTCAAGCTCAGTTGTTGAAGAATCTGATTCGAACCCTATTATAGAAGAACCAATAGATTCTAGTTCCGTTATAGAAGAGCTTTCTGTTGAAGAACCAGATTCGAACCCTATTGTAGAAGAACCAGATTGGGCTCCTCCTATTGAAGACCTTTTTGTAGAAGAAAATTCAAACGAAACAGTTGAACAAGATTTAACTGTGGAAAATAAAGATAATAATGATTCAGTTTCTAATGATCTTGGCTTAGATTTAGGTGAATTATCTATTTCTAATGTTACTGAAGAGAAACTAGATTCTAACCCAGTTATTGAAGAACCAATTAAAGAAGAGCTAGATTCAAACCTAGTTGTTGAAGAAACTAAAGAAGAAACAGTAGAAGAAAAATTAAATCCGATAGATGAAATATTTGGACAAGATTTATTCTTGGAAAATGAGGATAATAACGATTCATCTTTTGGCGAATTTGATTTAGATTTAAGTGGTTTATCTATTCCTGATTTAACTAAGGATATTAATGATACAGTAGAGCTAGATTCAAGTACTGCTGTTGAAGAATCTGATTCAACTCCTGCTGTTGAAGAAACTTTTGATTCAAGCCCTATTATAGAAGAACCAGTTTCAAGCTCAGTTGTTGAAGAATCTGATTCGAACCCCGTTATAGAAGAACCAGATTCAAATACTGCTATAGAAGAAACTGAAGAACCTAAAGAAGAAGTTCCAACAGTAGAGGAAACTGCTCTAGCAGAAGAAGATTCAGATTCAAACCCTATTGTAGAACAATTAGATTCAAATCCAATTATTGAAGAAGCTGAGACAGAGGAAGAAAAACCTATTGTATCTAATGGTGAAATTTCAAGTCTATTAGATGATGCTTTAGCTGAGATTGAATCTTATAATAATGAGTCTGGTAGAAGTAATGTTAAACAAATTTCTGATGATTTAATTGATGAAGTAAGACATGGTGATTTAGCTAAGAGTGAAGATGATGATGATTTCTCTAATACTGTTACTCTTGAGATTGATAAGGTCTTAAATGAAATCAATCTAGATACAATGTCTTCATTAAAGATAGATGATGTATTAGAGGATAAAAAAGAGGTTGAGCCTCTAGAGGTTAAGCCTGAAGAAGCTGCTGAAAAGCTTGCAGATACAATAGCTCATCCAGTTTTAGCTAAGTCATTAGAGGAAGAACCTGTCGAGATTAAATCGATGGAAGAGACTTTTACTAATGATGTGGCTACAACTACTATCACTTTCGATAATAAGAAGCTTGAAAAAGATGATACAAGCGTAGAGGATTATTATTACGATGATGATAAGCCAAATAAGATTTTAAATGTAATATTGATTATCTTAATGATAATGTTGGTTGCGATTATTGGTGTAATTGTATACTATATCCTTTATGCTAAAGGGGTAATTGGATGAGAATTAATATTGCGATAGATGGCCCAAGTGGTGCAGGTAAAAGCACTATCGCTGATATATTAGCGTCTAAGTTGTCTTATGTTCATTTAGATACAGGGGCAATGTATAGGAGCGCTGCTTTACTAGCTATTAAGAATAATGTTTCTTTAAGTGATGAAGAAAAGATTGTTGAGCTTATGGAAAATGACTTTAAGCTTGATATGGCAAATGATAGAGTAATTTTAAATGGTGAAGATATTAGTGATGCCATAAGGACCAATGAGGTTTCAATGGCGGCAAGTGATATTTCAAAGTTAAGTGGTGTTAGAAAGGCTTTAGTTAAGTCTCAACAAGAAATAGCTTCTAAAAAGGGTTATATTGTTGATGGTAGAGATATTTGTTCAGTTGTTTTGCCTGATGCAGAGGTTAAGATATTTCTAACCGCAACAAGCGAAGATCGTGCTAGAAGAAGGCTTGAACAAAATAGAGAAAAAGGCATTATTGATGATTATGATAAGATCTTAGAGGATATTAAGAAAAGAGATTATCAAGATAGTCATCGTGCTAATTCACCTTTATCTAAGGCTGATGATGCTACTCTAATTGATTCATCAAATATGAGTATTGATGATGTAGTAAATGAAATCTTGAAGCTTGTATATAAGAAGATTTAGGGGGTAAAAAATGATAGATGGTACTATTGCGATAGTTGGTAGACCTAATGTTGGTAAATCAACTGTTTTTAATCGTATGTTGGAAAAAAGACTTTCTATTGTTGAAGATATTCCTGGTGTTACAAGAGATAGAATATATGGCGATTGTACATGGTTAAATAAGACATTTAGGTTGATTGATACTGGTGGTATTGAATTAGCTGATGTTCCTTTTCAAAAGGAAATAAAGGCTCAAGTAGATATCGCAATTGAAGAGGCTGATGTCATTATTTTCTTGACTAATGGTAAAGAAGGTTTAACTAATGATGATAGTTATATTGCCAAATTATTAAGAAAGAGTAAGAAACCTATTTTATTAGGCGTTAATAAGATTGATGATTTTTCTAAAATAGATAATATATATGAATTCTATAATTTAGGATTAGGCGATCCTATTGCGGTTTCTGGTAGCCATGGCATAGGTATTGGCGATTTATTAGATAAGGCTTGTTCCTTAATGCCTGATAAGTCAAAAGAAGCCTATGATGGCATGATTAAGTTCGCAATTATTGGTAGACCCAACGTTGGTAAGTCTTCACTTACAAATGCTTTTTTAAACCAAGATAGAGTTATTGTTTCAGATATTGAAGGTACTACAAGAGACGCTATCGATACCGTATTTAACGCTAATGATAAGTCATATGTTGTCATAGATACTGCTGGTATTAGAAAAAGAGGCAAGATTTATGAGAATGTTGAAAAATATTCTGTCTTACGTGCTAAAAGCGCAATTGATAGAGCTGATGTCGTATTATGTGTAATAGATGGTGATGTTGGCATTATTGAACAAGATAAGCATGTTGCGGGTCTTGCTCATGAGGCTAATAAGGGTGTAATAATTGTCTATAATAAGTGGGATCTTGTTGATAAAGATGAGAAAACCATGGATAAGATTACTAAGGAAATAAGAGAACAGTTTGCGTATTTAGATTATGCACCTATCGCTTTTGTTAGTGCTAAGGAAAATAAGCGCGTTAATACTTTACTTCCTTTAATTGATCAAGTTTATACTAATGTTAATTTAAGAATTAAGACCAATGTCTTAAATGAAGTAATCATGGATGCTCAGCTTGCTAATCCTGCTAAGCCTCATAGTGGTAAGTTATTTAAGATATATTATGCTTCACAAGTTAATGTGGCACCTTGTGTAATAGTATTGTTTGTTAATGATCCTGAATTATTCCATTTCTCATATAAGCGTTATATTGAAAATAAATTAAGAGAAGCCTTTGGTTTTGAGGGTGTTCCTATTTCAATAATTGCCCGTAAAAAAGAAGCATAATGTGGGACTTATTTGTAACATTTTTTAAGATTGGTCTTTTTACTTTTGGTGGTGGCTATGCCATGATTTCCATTGTTGAAGATGAGTGTGTTAATAAAAGAAAGTGGATTTCAAAAGATGAGATGCTTAATCTTATCATAATTGCTGAGTCTACTCCTGGTCCTATTGCGATTAATTGTGCAACTTATACAGGTTATAAGACTAAGGGCTTTTGGGGTGGTGTTATCGCTACACTGGCGATGACTCTACCTTCTTTTATAATTATTTATATTATTTCAAGTGTTTTAGAGAATTTTTTAGAAATTCAAATTATAAGTTATGCCTTTAATGGAATAAAGATTGGTGTTGGCTTTTTAATTGTTGAAACTGCTGTTAAGATGATTAAGTCTATAGATATTAAAGCTATTAAGCTAATTATCTTAACTTTTTCTTTCATTTCGATAATGCTTATAAATATTTTTAATTTTTCTATTTCTTCAATAATAATCTTACTTATTGGCGCTTTAATTTCTTTGATATATGAAGGAGTTAAACAATGATTTATCTAAGATTATTTATTGAATTTTTAAAAGTAGGCTTATTCTCGTTTGGTGGTGGCTATGGTTCTATTCCTTTGATTAGAGATGTGGTTCTTTCTAATAATTGGCTAAGTGAAGATGGTCTAGCTTATATGATTGCGCTAAGCGAATCAACACCTGGTCCTATAATGGTAAATCTTGCGACTTATGTTGGAAGTACTACCGCTGGTATATTAGGAGCTGTCGTTGCGACAATTGGTGTAATTATTCCAGCTTTTATAATTGTGATTGTGATTGTTAATATCTTGGAATCTTTTATAGATAATAAGTATGTTAAAAGAGTTTTTGATGGTTTAAATCCTGCTATCATCGGTATTATTTTGGGCACTGGTGTTTATATGGTATTTAACAATGCAAGTAAGGGGAGTAATGAATTAATTATTTCGTTAATTTTACTTTGTGTAATGTTGATAAGTAAATTTATCAATAAGAAATTATCGCCTATTACTTTTATTCTAATTTCTGGTTTTGTTGGTATACTAGTAAGTGTTATCAAGGGGTAAAAATATGAAAAAGAAACAAAAAATGAAGTTAATATATATTGCCATACCAGTACT
>CAVGFC010000013.1:0-10597 GCA_963628775.1 Acutalibacteraceae bacterium | reverse complement strand
TAAATTGTGATTTCATAGAACGCTCATAATAATTAAGCTCCGTTGTATAGAAATTGTTTCTAAGAGTAGTGGCAACCTCTAAAGCATAATTACTAGACTTAGTCATATCTATGACGTAGCAATCTACATATTCTTCTATTGGCGCAAGAGCATCTTCTGCCTTAGCTAAAATAAGAAGTCTTTCCATGCCTATCGCAAAGCCAATGCCTGATAAAGATGGTCCACCTAATTCTTCTACTAGACTATCATATCTGCCACCCGCAAAGACGGTAGCTTGAGCACCAGCACTTTCATCAGTTGATACTACTTCAAAGACCGTATCAGTATAGTAATCAAGACCTCTTACAAGTCCTTCATCTACAACATAAGGGATATTTAAAGTATCTAAATATGACTTAACCTTTTCAAAATATTCCTTAGCTTCATCAGTTAGATAATCAGACATCTTAGGTGCATTTTTAACATAGTCTTTTTCTCTATCAATCTTACAATCAAGAATTCTAAGTGGATTTTTATGCAATCTGTTTTTACAATCAGCACATAGATCTTCTTCATGACTTTTAAAATATTCTTTTAAGGCAATAGAATAATCATTTCTTGATTTACTGTCACCTAAAGTATTGATTAATACCTTAATATTTTTTAAACCTACAAGCTTGATATAGTTATAACCTAAGGCAATTACTTCAGCATCAATCATTGGTGATTTTTCACCAATATTTTCAATACCCATTTGCGTAAATTGACGCTGTCTTCCCTTTTGGGGTCTTTCATGTCTAAACATTTCTTCAATATAAGCAAGCTTAACTGGAAGCTCATTTGTATATAGCTTATTTTGAATAACGCTTCTTACAATACCAGCAGTTCCTTCAGGACGTAATGTATATAAATCTTTATCATTTGGTGAGAAAGTATACATTTCCTTAGTAACCATATCACTAGTATCATTATCTTTTTTAAAGACACCTGCATATTCAAATACTGGTGTTTTCATTAACTTGTAGCCATAAAGATCTAACATGATTCTAAAAGAATCTTCTAAGTCTTCAAAATTCTTTAAATCATCTGGCAATAAATCATAAGTTCCTTTTACTGTCTGATACATATTTCCTCCTAAAAATAAAAAAGGTAGCACTAAGGGCGCAAAGCGCGGTACCACCTTTATTTGTTACTTTTCTCTTAACGCGAGTTACGACCTATCTTTTCAATAGATTCTAAAGAAGTGTCACTTAAACTTTTTAATAAAACTTGCACCAAACGTTTCTCTCTTAACTTAAAAAGTCTAATCAATTTCTTTGTCGATGAAAATATTATATATCATTTTTATTAGCCTTTTAATAAAAGTTCTAACATCTTTAGATTTAAGGATAATATGTTATTATTCTTTTATGAACTATAAACTAAAAAACAAATATTTAAATCTAAAAGAAGATTTAAAACAACTTGAAATAGATAGCGAAAATGTAATTAATTCGCAATTAGAAGAACTAGCCAAAAAAGAAAAAATATCCTCTATGCCAAAGCTTAAAGATACTTTACTTAGTGAAGCTAAATATTTAGATGATGCGGGAAAAACTTTTTATGACGCCGCTGTTAAATGTGATAAGAGTTCTGATATTATCAAGACCCAAATCAAAGAGTTTTCTAAATATGAAGAAAAATTAGATAAGGGCAAAAAGCTAGTTAATAAGCCAAATGCCATCCTTGATTATGAAGAAAAAACTAGTGCACACTTCGCCAGCGGCAATACCTTTTATAAACTTTTTTGGGTATTCTTTATTGGTAGTTTTGTAGGTGTAATAATTGAATCACTGTATTGTATTATTCAATATGGACATTATGAATCAAGAGTTGGACTATTATATGGACCATTTAATTTAGTATATGGAATAGGTGCCCTAGTATTAAGTGGCTTTCTTTATAAATATCGAAATCGTAGTAAAATCTATTCTTTCATTGGTGGCTTTATTGTAGGAAGTATTGTTGAATACTTTTGTTCATGTTTTCAAGAACTAATATTTGGTTCAACTTCTTGGGACTATTCAAATATTCCCTTTAACTTGAATGGTCGTATATGCTTATTGTATTCTTTGTTTTGGGGAATACTAGGTATCTTTTGGATAAAAGATATTTATCCAATGCTGAGTAGTTTGATACTAAAAATTCCCAATAAAGTAGGCAAGAAACTAACAATTGTTTTATTAATATTCATGATTCTTAATTCCTTAGTAACTGGTGTAGTTGTTTATAGATGGAAAGAAAGAGTAAATGGTGTTGCCAGTGATAATGTCATAACCGATACCATTGATACATTGTATCCTGATGAAAGGATGCAAAAGATATTCGCTAATTTAACATTTAAATAAAAAACTCAAGAATTAATTCCTGAGTTTTATTTTATAGCTCTTTCAACTGATATGACTGAATCAATCTTTCTTAGATTTGCCATTATAAGATTTAAGTGTTCAATATCAGAAACATTTAAAGTTAAAGATGCTGTAGCTGTCAAATCTTCTTGATTAACCGTTACATTAACTGAAAGCATATTAGCCTTAAATTGGGAGATACAAGTTGCCAAGTCAGTTAATAAATATGCTCTATCTTTAGAATAGATTTTAATATTAGCCTCATACTTATAATCAGGCTTTCTAGGATCCCATTCAACGGATATTAATCTAGCTTTTTCTTTTATGATATTTGGACAATCACATCTATGGACCTTGATACCTTGTCCTTTTGTGACATAACCAGTTATCAAATCACCATATACTGGTGTACAACATGGAGCCAAATTAATCTTCATGCCTTCGATTCCTTTGACAATAACACCAGTTCTAGAAATAGATTGATTAGCCTTATTTTTAGATTGATTCTTCTTAACGATTTCTTGTAGGTCTTCTTCGCCTATTTCTTTTTTGCCAACCTTAGTTAATTTTTCAATAACAGAACTTGTTGAAATAGACTTGACCGCAATCAGATACATGAAGTCGTTATAAGTAGATGCTCTAAAATAACTATATAGCTTTTCAAACTTATCTTTATCAAAAATTTCCTCAACATCAACGCCACGCTTAATCATATCAGCCTTAAGCATGTCTTCACCTTGTTTTACATATTGTTCCTTTTCTTCTTGTTCCTTCTTTTGGAAATAAGCACGAATCTTATTTTTAGCTGTATTAGTCTTACAAATCTTTAACCAGTCTTCACTTGGCGAAGATGATTTATTAGTCCTAAGCTCTACAACATCTCCAGTTTTAAGTTCAGTATTAAGAGGCACAAGAACGCCATTAACCAAGGCGCCTACAGTAGTATGGCCAACTTCGGTATGGACTCTATAGGCAAAGTCGATTGGTGTAGCACCAGCTGGTAAATCAATTACTCTGCCCTTTGGCGTCATACAATAAACATTGGCATTAAAGACATCACCAATAACAGTGTCCATGTATTCAGATGCGTTATTTTCACCAGCGTCATCATTAAAGGCATTTAACCAATCAAGTTCTTTAACAATTTCTTTTTGTTCCTTATGGGAATCATAGTTGCCTTCTTTATAGGCCCAATGGGCTGCAACACCCTTTTCAGCTATTTCATCCATTTCTTCAGTTCTAATTTGGATTTCATAAATCCTACCATCAAGACCAACAACAGTGGTATGTAAAGAACGATAAAGATTCATCTTAGGCATAGCGATATAGTCTTTAAGTCTACCAGGAATTGGACGATATGTCGCATGGATATAGCCTAATATTTCATAACAATTTAATTCAGTTTGGGTCACAATACGAATGGCAAGTAAGTCTAAGATTTCATCAAAACGCTTATTTTTTCTAACCATCTTTTTATAAATAGAATAAAGATGCTTAGACCTACCAAAGATTCTAAAAGGAATATTTTCCTTTTTTAACATAGCTGAAATATCATCAATCATTTGCGCAATTTGGCTATCTCTTTCAGCCTTTTTATTATCAACTAAATGAGCGATTTCATGATATTTTTCATTATCAATATAATAGAAAGATAAATCTTCTAATTCATTTTTGATTTCTGCTAGGCCGAGTCTATGGGCAATTGGCGCATAAACTTCAAGGGTTTCTTTGGCGATTCTTTGTTGCTTCTCAGGAGGCATAAATTGCAAAGTTCGCATATTATGAAGTCTATCGCATAGTTTCACTAAGATAACACGGACATCCTTGGCCATAGCCATTAAAATCTTACGATGGTTTGCGGCTTGATATTCTTTTTCGTCTTTAAATTTTAGATTGCCAATTTTGGTAACAGCTTCAACAATATGATAAATTTCTTCACCAAATTGTTCTTTAAATTCATCAGCTGTAATATCACAATCTTCAATAACATCATGTAAAAGACCAGCACAAATAGTGGTAGGACCAACCTTAAGTTTAGCTAATTCATAGGCCACGGCCAAAAGATGAACAAAATATGGTTCACCACTTTTTCTAAATTGTTGGCCATGTTTTTCATAAGCGTAATCATAGGCCTTATTAATCATGTCTAAAGAATCCTTATTAGTAATATAAGAATTTACTTGACTATAGAAGATTTCCTTTGTTAATACTGGAGTTTTCATAATTTTAAAAATCGAAGATTTCTCTTCGATTTACCTTTTTATTAATAGTTCATTAAAGAGAAGACATCATAGCCTTTTAATTTTTCTCTTCCTTTTAAAGCATCTAGCTCAATAAGGAAGCAACAGCCAACAACTTCACCACCTAATTCTTCAATTAACTTAATAGTAGCTTCAACTGTACCACCTGTTGCCAATAAGTCATCACAAATGATTACTTTTTGACCAGGCTTAATTGCGTCTTTATGCATTTCAAGAGTATTTGTTCCATATTCTAATGCATATTCACATTTGATAGTTTCTCTAGGTAGTTTGTTAGGCTTTCTAACAGGAACAAAGCCGATATTAAGATTAGTTGCCATCGGACAGCCAAAGATAAAACCTCTTGATTCAGGCCCAGCAATAACTTGAGCTCCCTTTGATTTAGCATATTGAGTTAATTGTTCACATGCATATTTAAATGCTTCACCATTTGCCATTAAAGGAGTAACATCCCTAAATAAGATTCCCTCACTTGGCCAATCAGGTATACTAGCAACATAGTCTTTTAAATTCATTCTTTGCCTCCAATAAAAATACAAAATTATTTTACTACAGCAAATCTTCAATTAAAAGAGAAATAGAAGCGCTGTGATAGCTATCTTTTTTTACATATCCTATTAAATCATTAAATTCTTTTTGACTATTTTTCTCATCAAAGCTAATAGCACTAATATTATTACTAACACAAAACTTAGGATACTTATTTTTTATAAGAAACTTCGACTTATACTTAAAATCTTTAATTCTAATTAATGGTTCTTTTAAATCGTGGCCATATGGTTGTAGACTTTCAATTTGTTTTAAAAAGCTTAAGTCTATATCCTTAATATCAACATCTAAAACATCTTTTTTATTATCTTGATAGTTTAAATCATTGTTATCTATATATTCTATTAACTTATCTAATTTATCAATACTCATAGAAAGACCACAGGCTTGTCCATGTCCGCCAAAAGTATCAAATAGTTCTTTTGTATTACTTAAATAATCATAGATATTAACATTCTTAGGGCTTCTACCAGACCCCTTTAAAACACCATCTTTCTTAGAAAAAATAATACAAGGAGTATCAAAGCTTAAACATATTTTATTGGCAATAAGGCCACATATTCCTTCTTTAAATTCACTAGAAACAATAAGAGCTACTTTATCATCTTTATTAAACATACTTAAGGCTAAATCGCTTTCTCTACTAGTTTCACTTTTTCTAAAATCATTGATTGAATTAATAGAGCCAAGCATATTCTTACAATCATCATAATTAGATAACATATATTTAACAAGTAAATTAGCGTTATAGCCCATTCTTGAAACTGCATTAATCTTAGGAATACAATTAAAAGATAAAGAATCATAGTCAAACTTATTTGAACCATTAAGTAAATTTAATTGATAAATATCTTTGGTATTTAAAATATTAAGCATTTCCTTTAATAAATAACGATTATAGTTTAAAACACCAACCATATCCCCTAAAATACTTAAGCCACCTAATACTAAAGATAATTGATCATCATAAAAATAAGTAGACAATAAATAAGCTAAGCCCCCTGCTGATAAGTGATTAAAGTCTCTCTCTAAAAGATTAGGATGCAAAAAAGCAAAACAATCAGGTTCAGTTACATATTCATGATGATCTAATACTAATACTTTAATGCCAAGTTTATTTGCGTATGCCAATGCATCACTTGCGACTACCCCATTATCAACAGTAATAATGGCATTATAGTGATGTTTATCCGCAATAGAAATTATCTTTTCACTTATGCCATAGCCTTCACTAATTCTAGAAGGAATATAGTAACTAGATTCAATACTTAGATAATCAAATAATTTTTTGATGATTGTGCTTGCACATATGCCATCACAATCATAGTCGCCAACTATTAAGAAATGATAATCTTTTAAAGCTAAGATTTTTTCTTTAAAAGATAATATACATTCATTATCCTTTTCTAATGAAATAAAGCGACTTGTATCCAAATCGCTTTTATTAATATTATTTATTGAATAAATATAATCCAATATATTTTGACTATGAAAACAATACTCCATTAAAACACAACAACTAACACGCCAATTATACCAAGTAATAGTGCTAATAAATAGAATCTATTTACTACTGTTGTTTCTTTATGGCCTTTTAAGACAAAGGCATAATGAATTGGTGTATAGGCAAATATTCTTTTATGAAATAATCTTACTGATATTTGTTGAAGACATACACAAATCATTTCAATAAGGAAGACGCCACCAATTAAAAGTAAGACAATCTCTGAATTAGAAATTAGGGCAATTGAAGAAAATAAGCCACCTAGAGCTAAAGAACCACTATCGCCCATAAATATTTGAGCAGGAAAATGATTATAGACAAGATAGGCAAGTAAGCCACCAATTACACATGATACAAGAATAAACGCATTATACTTAGTATTTAGATAAAGAATAATTAGATAAGCAAGTAAGCCAATTGTTGAAACACCAGCACATAAACCATCCATGCCATCAGTGAAATTAACCGCATTAGCTTCACCAAGAAACATTAAGATGATAAGTGGTAAGTAGATAAACCAACTTAAGTTAATTGATGATTTAACAATTGGAATATCAATCTTAAAGCTTAAGGTATCTTTAAAAATCACAAAGATTAATATGGCAAAGATAAATTCCATAATTAGTTTTACCTTAGGAGATAAACCATTATTATCTCTTCTTAAAATGATTAAGATATCATCACTAAAACCAACTATACAAAATAAGACATATGAACATAAAGCCATTAAAGAACTTGAATCATTTAGATTTCTACCATTTATCACAAGATAAACAATTACTGGCACAATAACAAACAATAAGCCACCCATAATTGGTGTTTTATTCTTGTTTTTGTATTCATCTAAAGCATATTCACTTACTTCTTGGTTTATGTTGTGTTGCTTAAGCATCTTAATATAAGGTGGCATTAAGAAATATACACCTGCAAAAGATAGTACTAAGCCTAATAAAGCTACTAAATAAAAATCCATACTTAACTATTCTACTCTATTTATTCTTTCTTTCAATATATTTATTCTTCATTTAAATCATCACTATTTAAATCAGAATTGTCATTAGTGGATACATTACTGTCAAAAAGGGAAAAGCTTACCGTAATAGTATCAAGCTTATCAACGCTGCTGCCAGCACTTATTGATTGACTACAAGCGATACCACTACCATCAAGACTTATATTTAATCCAGCAACACCAGCATATTCATTTACTTCTTTACGTGTCCAACCTGTAAAATCAGGAAGACTTATATCATTTCCAGTAAGTATAAATACTTTGGAATTGGTGTATACATCCTCACCTGCTTTTGGATATTGGTCAAGGACTGTTTCACCATTACCAATTCTAATTACATTTAGTCCATAGTTATCTTCTAAGATAGAATAGGCATCATTATAAGACTTACTTAAAACATTAGGCATTGTTTCTTTTAAAATAACTGTACTAGAGCTTCCTTCTGTTGGTTTATAGCCAACTTCCGTTAATAAAGCAACCCTTCTAATTAGATTCTTAATTGGTGTTGAATAAGTATGATTTAAATAATCATATGGTGATACATAGGCAAAATAAATCATATACTTTGGATTATCAGCTGGGAAAGCTAACATTACCGAAGTAATAGAATCATTTGATTCATATTCACCATTTTCAACAATTTCTGAAGTACCAGTCTTAGCGATAATATCAACTTCATCAACCGCATAATATTGAGCAGTACCCGCAGGATCGGTTACGACCCTTTCCATTAAAGCTTGAATTTGTTTAGCTGTGCTTTCTTTAATTGGTGTAGAAACCACGGTCTTTTGGCCAGAATAAATAATTTCATCATTTTCAGAATCAACAATTTTATCAATATAATATGGCTTAATCATCTCACCATTGCCAAATATTGCGGTATAAGCTTGCAGAAGTTGTAACATTGTAACTGAACTACCCTGACCATAAGTAAGAGCTAATTTTTCACTTGGATACTTATAGTTTTTAATACCATTTGTTTCCGCTATGCCATCAGTGTCTACAAGCCTAAAAAAGCCAAACTTTTCAAGATATTCAGAATAATTTTCAACACCTACATAGTCTGTTAGCAAAGTACTTGTGGCAACATTACTTGAATAAATCAAACCATAATCAAGAGGAATAGTACCCCATGATTTACCAGCGGCATTTGATATACATCCATAATAGGTATCACCATATACTCTATAGGGATTTGATCCATAATAACAAAATGAACTAGAATCAAAATAAGCATCACCATCATAGACACCTAAATCCATAGCAGCAGCATATATAAATGCTTTCATAACTGAACCTGGTTCATAAGGAACTTGTGAACCCATATTGTTATAGTCTTCAATGTTTAAAATATTTGGATCAAAGCTAGGTGTTTGTCCCCATGCCTTAATCTTACCAGTATTAACCTCTACTACCGCACCCCATGCTTTTGATGCGTTATTATCACTAACGACATCTTCAAAAGCTGTTTCAAGTGCTTGTTGTATTGAAGAATCAATTGTTGTATATACATCGTAACCATTTGAAGCAGGACTTGTTTCTTCATACATTCCTGTTAAAATATAGCCATTTTTATCTTGTTGATAAACATGACTTCCATCACTTCCACTTAATTCTTCATTTAAATAGCTCTCTAAGCCCATTTTACCAACTAGTTTTCCATCATCATTACTTTGGGCAAAACCAATTAAGTAAGGCGCAAACATTGAACCATTGGCATATATACGCTTATATGATTCCTTAAAGCCTATGCCATATAATTCAGGTGTGTTTTCTAACTGTTCTTTTTGTTCCTCAGAAATATTTTTACCAGCTAAACCAATTTCAGTTTGATACAAATTAGGATTACTAGTTAATAAAGAATAAATTTCAGCTTGATCACCATCAAGAACATTGGCTAAAACTTGTGAAGTATACAATGGATCAACTACATAAGCTGGTTTTTTACCATTGGTTCTACTTGAATCAAGATAACAAATTACATCATAAGTCTTTTGGTCTTGGGCAACTATTTGACCATTAGCATCATAAATATTACCTCTTTTAGCTCTTAAAGTTTCTGATACCAAAGATACAGATTGAACATAAGAATCTAGAGAAGTCATAGAACGAATATGTAGCCTACCAATTGCCACAACGAAAACATTGATGACACATAATGTCATCACTGTTATTGCCAATATATAAATGAGTCGAAGCATATTATTGCTTCGCTTCATTAGTTAGCCCCTTGTAAAGAAATTAAATTGTCTTGATTTTGATTAAGACCAGCATCAGTTGCTACTGTATATACACGCTCTTTATTTTCAAGTGAACTAATTGAAATATTAATCTTTTCATTTTCAGCTTTTAGTTCGCTAATTCTACTTGTAGTATTTTGAATTTCCATAGTTAAGTTAGTATTGATTGTGCCCACAAATAAAGACACACCTAAGTATAATATCACTGCTACAGAAAAAAACATAACCGCAAACTTGTTAAGCTTATTTGTTTTTCTTTTTTTCTTATAAATCTTTGACATATCTTATACCTCTTAACTTTGCACTCTTACTTCTTGGGTTATTTGTTAGTTCATCTTCACTTGCCACAACCGCTTTTCTTGAAATTAACTCATAAGGAGCTTTTTCAATTTCACTTGGTAATTTAGCGATTCTTTTATCATCAACTACGCTGCTTAGTTCCTTAAACTTGTATTTGACAAGCTTATCTTCTAAAGAATGGAAAGTAATAATTACTACCTTGCCATCTTTATTTAAATTTCCAGCAAATTCATTTAAGAATTCCTTTAAAGAATCTAATTCATGATTGACTTCAATTCTAATTGCCTGGAAAGTTTGTTTAGCAGGATGCCCCTTACTGTTTAATACTTTATAAGGAAGGCTTCTTTTTATGACATCTACTAGTT
>CAVGFC010000012.1:0-18447 GCA_963628775.1 Acutalibacteraceae bacterium | reverse complement strand
TTCTGGATCAATTCTTCTAGCTTCTAGTACAGCATCATGAGATAACTTAACGGTGCCACCCTTGCCTGAACCATAAGTAGAGAATGATAATAAAGCAACTTTTGGATCAATACCGAAGAACTTAGCAGTTCTAGCAGTTTCAACTGCAACTTCACCAAGTTGAGCAGCAGCTGTTAATACTACATTGCCATCTTTATCTAACTTATCTGTATAAGCTAAATTAATTGCACAATCGCCCATAGCAAGTTTTTCTTCTTTGCCATCTTTTTCTCTAAATAAGATAAAACAAGAACTTACTAGATTTGCGCCCTTTTTAGTCTTGATTAATTGTAAAGCAGGTCTAACTGTATCAGCAGTAGAATAAGTAGCACCACCAAGTAAAGCATCAGCCTTACCCATCTTTACAAGCATTGTGCCAAAGTAATTAGATTTACTTAGTGCAGCTCTGCATTCTTCTTCAGACATCTTGCCTTTTCTAAGCTCAACCATAGTACTTACCATTTCATCCATTTGAGGATAATTAGCAGGATCAATTACAGTTGCCTTTTCAACATTGTAACCACCATCTTTTGCGGCACTAGCAACTTCTTCCTTGTTACCACATAGAATAACATCCATTAAATCTTCTTTAAGAAGTCTATCAGTAGCACTTAAAATACGTGCATCTGTTCCTTCTGTAAATACGATAGTCTTGCGACTTTCCTTTAAGTTAGAAACTAACTTATCAAACATAGCCATAATATTTATTAATCCTCTTTTCCTTTTATATTCTAATTAAAATCAATTTACTCTTCAATATACTTAGCGAAAAATTCATCATAACTAAGACCTGATTCATACACCTTAGTAGCGATATCGCCAACATAACGATAATGCCATGGTTCATATTCATAACCAGTTGCCTGTTCTAAGCCTTCAGGATAGCGACAGATAAAACCATACTTATAAGCATTTTCAGCCAACCACTTAGACGCATCACTGGTATAGAAATTACCAAAGTCATAGCCGCTTTTTAAAATATCAACAGTATAACCTGTTTGATGATCAGAAAAACCTGGTCTAGCCGAATAGATATCAACCTTTTCTTGAGGATCTATTAGCAAGTAGCTATTATAAATTTTAACTTGAGATTCATATGAGCGATAAGAAGAAGTTACATAGAAAGAAATACCATCTTTTTTAGCTGCTTCATACATCTTTACATAGGCATCATAAGCTACTTTTCTAAGTGAACCATAACCATAACTGCCTAATTCTACCAAATCATCTGGCACATAATTTTCACCCAAATAATAGAATTTATTAACTAATACTTCTACCCCATACTTATCAGGATCAGCATAGAAATTATCTTCATAATAAGTTAAATAATTTAGAGTATTAACATATTCCACAAGCTCTCTTATAGTTTTAAAATCACTTTTATACTTTAGATAATTTTCAATATTCTTATAGATATAGCCCTTATCCTTTATAAGTTCGTTAACAATTTCAGTATCAACACTAATATTATTATTCACAAGATAAACAACTGTTTGACTATCTTTAATATCCTTACTTAAAACTAAATAATCCTTTAGTTTACTACCATCAAAATCTTCAATCTTGCTTAGCGATTTAACCAAACCATAGTTACTATTAGAAATAGTTCCATCATTTACAAGACCAACAACTAAGTCAGCATCTAGAAATTTAGCAAATAATCTATAGGTATTAAAGTTATCGATATCAAAACTATCATTATCAAGAATCAAAGATAAACTAATATCAAACTCATTAAAAAAAGCTTGGTCTTTTTCGCTTAAAGAATTAATAATCTTAACTGCTTTGGGGGAATAACCAAGTTCTTTATACTTGTTTGCACAAGCACATAATAAAAACAATAATGTTACTAATAATAATTTTTTCATTAACTAAACAATAAAGAAGCTAAAGGCAAAATAGATATAACAACCATCAAGATTATTAAAACCCAAATAAATACCTTTCTAGTTGTCTTATTCATTAGCAATTGCCGCCTCAAGAGCAATCTTCATCATATTAGTGAAAGCTGTTTGTCTCTCTTCCGCAGTAGTCTCAACATGATTTACTAAAGAATCAGATACAGTAATAATACATGCAGCCTTCTTATTTAACATCTTAGCATTATGGAATAAAGCGAAGCTTTCCATTTCAACCACAAGACAATCATTTTCTTTTACTTTTTCCATATATGATGAATTAGCATCATGATAGAAAACATCACTTGAATGAATTCTTCCCTTAATAGTAGGAATATTTAACTTCTCAGCACTCTCTAAAATAATCTTATTTAACTCTTCACTTGGATATGTGATGTGAGTATCAATATTTGACATCGCAAGAGGATAAGTTGATTCTGAATAAGCGCTATCAGCTACAACTACATCATATAGATTTAATTCTTCTTTATATGCTCCAGCTGTACCAATTCTGATAATAGCATCTACACCATATGAACTAAATAATTCATATGAATAGATACCAATACTTGGCATGCCCATACCTGAACCCATTACTGATATCTTTTTACCCTTATAGGTTCCAGTATAACCGAACATATTTCTAACTGAGTTAAATTGCACAGGATTTTCTAAAAAAGTTTCCGCAATAAACTTAGCACGAAGTGGATCACCAGGCATTAAAACTACCTTAGCAATATCCCCCATATTAGCCTGATTGTGTGGTGTTGACATAATTAATTCTCCTTATAATTACTTAAAATATTTGTGTCAAAAGACCTCGTCTTCTTCTTTTTTTCTCTATATACTGCAAGAGCATTATTGATAAGTTCATCACACTCTTGTTTAAAATCAATACCAACCGCATCCCATAAATAGAAAGCAAGTGAACCAGGAATTGAATTAATTTCATTTACATATACTGTGCCATCTTCTCCATCAATCATAAAGTCGATTCTAACAGCACCTGAAGCATTTAAAACCCTAAAAGCCTTAAGAGCGTAATTTCTAATTGCCTTTTCTTGAGTAGCCTTTAATTTAGCAGGAACCACTCTACTTGTAGAAGCCATGCCCTTAGAGCCATTATTAGCAGGTAACTTAACGGCCTTAGTACCTTGTTTAGACTTAGGGCCATTTAAATACTTATCTTTAAATGAAAGCAGTTCATCATTTTTCATAACTTCTTCAATAGCACTAGCCTTAGCACCATTAATATTACCCATTACCGAAATATTAACTTCCTTTAGCTTTTTAACCATTTTCTCAATGACTAGTTTATCATCATATTTAGCACATTCATTAAGGGCATCTAATAATTCTTCCTTTTTATGAACTACTTCAATACCAATACTAGAACCAAGATTTGCAGGCTTAATGATTAAAGGATAACCTATTTCCTTAGCCTTCTTTTCGATATTTTTAAAATCACTTGTAATATCTTTACTGAAGACATAGAACCAAGGAACCATCGGAATTCCTTCATAAGCAAGAATTTCTTTCATGATAGCCTTGTCTTGACCAACAGCGCTACCTAATACATTACTAGAAGTATAAGGCAAATCTAGCATTTCCATAAAGCCTTGTAAACTACCATCTTCTCCACCTGTTCCATGCATCGTTAAGAAGGCAACATCAATAGTATTAGGCTTAGTAAATAATCCCTTAATAGGTTTCATATATACTTTACTACCATCTTTGTATAAACATACTTTTTCACAAGACTTGCATAAAGCATCTAAATCATAATAATTTTTTAATTCAAATAAATTTTGTGAGGTGTACAAATCATTGTCTTTTGAAACATAAATAGGAATAATATTGTATTTTTCACTATCTAAAGCCTTTAAAGCTTGATTAGCAGTTATACAAGATATCTCATGTTCGCAAGACATGCCACCAAAAAATACAGCTACATTTAATTTCATAGGGCTATTATATCACTTCCTCTTAATGCAAGAACGCATCTGGCAAATCGTTCTCTAATAAAATAGTATCTTTTACAGTAAAGTTTGCATAAACAAAGCTAAACGCTTCCTTTTCACTATTTACAATCCGTACATTATTCATATCAAACTGTCCATCTTTTAAACCATTATAGATAGCTTGTGTATTCTTTTCGCCAACTAAAACCACAAAATCAGCTTTTGTATTCATATACTTACCAAACTCATAGTTGGCATTATCTTCTTCTTTGCCAAGATCTACTAGGCCAGGAGTTACAATAACACGCTTACCATTCATTAAAGACAAGACATCAAGTGATCTTTTACAACCAACGGGATTTGAATTAAACGCATTATCAATAAAAGTATAACCATTTATATTTTTGATTTGTAGACGATGCTCAACTTGCTTAATATTAGAAACTCCTTTTACAATTTCTTCATTGCTTAAACCAAGCTCTTTTGCCAAAGCAATTCCACACAAGATATTAGCTACATTATGTGAACCTAGTAAGATAGTCTTGAATGTTACAACCTTACCATCAAGCTTTACTCTAAAAGAAGTTCCCTTATTAGAATACTTTATATAATAAGCTTTATAATCAGCATCCTTAGATTCAAGACCAACAGTTACAATCTTACAAGTATTATTAATCTTATAATTTCTAATATATTCATTATCAATATTTATGATACCAACGCCATCTTTAGGTAACATTTCAATTTCTTGCATCTTCTCTTTAATGATGTTATCTAATGAACCAAAAGTATTTAAATGTTGAGGACCAATTGAAGTCACAATGCCATACTTTGGCTTTACAAAATCCATAAGATAGGAAATCTCACCCACATGGTCGGCACCCATTTCACAAACAAATACTTGATAAATAGGCTTAAACAATTCTCTTATCGTACGAGTTATGCCCATTGGTGTATTGTAGGAAGCTGGAGTTATTAAGGTATAGTACTTCTCTGAAATAATATCGTTAATAACATTCTTAGTAGTAGTCTTACCAAAAGAACCCGTAATACCAACCTTAATTAAATCATTGTATGAATTAAGAATATCTCTTGCTTCATTTTCATATTTTTTCTTAACAGCATTTTCAACAGGTGTAGAAACAAAAGCCACAGGATAAATTAAGATATAAGGAAGTAATACTGAAATAATACCAACAAGTCCTAAACCATGGAAAGATAACCAGCATAGTTTCACTAATAAGAAAGTTATAATAAAACTAAAGATGACATATACAATAATTTGTCTTTTTACTCTATCAGTATAAACAAGGGGCTTAACATATTCAGTACCACTTTCATCAAGTAAAGAAAGAATTGTAAAGACAATAGTAATCGTAAGAACAATTCCCATCCTTAAAGAAACAGGCATAAAAAAAGATATGAACATTAAAATAATATAAGTAACAGTCTTAGAGTAATGATAATTATTTTTATCTAATAACCATTCAGTATAACGATAAAATTCATAACGATTTTGTTGAAAAACATGTAGTACATTTTTTACATATACCGTACTTAATGCCATAAAAACAAGCGTTATTAATATATAAATAAAATTACTCATAGTCACTCCTTAAAAATGCATCCAAAACCCTATTAAATCGATCACCTTGATGGAAATAAGCGAAGTGATCGTCATTTTCAAAGATAACAAGGGTCCCATTTTGTAGCTCTTTTTCCATCTTTTCACCCATCCAAACAGGTGTAGCCTCATCATTTCTACCAAACACTAATAGTGTTTCAGGCTTTATATCTTTTAAATAAGGACTTATATCAAAATTAACAGCCTTAACTAAAGTCACCTTCATAACCTCAGTTGCATTTTTATAATCACTGCTACCTGCATTAGCTTTTAGTTTTTGACTCAAGCCCTTAAAAGGCTTTAAAAGAAGCTTAGCAGCCTTATATGAATATACTTTAAGATACCAATTTAAATCATGAGGCGCTACAATACCAGCCGCACCTGTTAAAGCCATCTTTCTAACAGGATACTTATAGGCATATAAAAGCGCAATACGGCAACCAAATGAATGACCAATTAATATAGGATTATCTATCTTATTTAAATCAACAAATTCCTTCAATAATTCAACATAGTCATCTATTGAATAAGCACTTTTAGGCTCATCACTTTTACCAAAGCCTGGCAAATCTAAATTATATACAACAAAATGTTCTTTTAAAAATTGGGCAATATAGTCCATCATTTCTGTGTTTTGTCCCCATCCATGTAACAAAATCACATCTTTACCATGTTTGCCGCTTTTTTCATAATAAACATTTAAATCTTTTAGCTTTATAAAACTCATAGAACCATTATAGTACAAATTAAGATTTCTTTGATTTTTGTTTAGTCTTAGACATATTACGATATATCCTAAAAACGACACCATTGGTCTTATTTTCGCCTATTACTACATAACCATAGGTATCACATACTCTTTTAACAATTGAAAGGCCCAAGCCAAAATTGCCTTTATTTCCCTTTTCGTAAGGTTTAAACAATTTATCTATACGATCTTTACTTAAAAGTGGGCCATCATCAAAGATTTCAAATAAATTTTTAGATAAAGTGATTTTAACCTCACTTTCCGCATACCTTAGCGCATTATCTAAAAGATTTTCAACAGCTGTACGCCAAGCCTCTATTTCACCATGGAAGTAAACATCATTTTCCACTTCACTTGTATCAATGTTGATATCGTTTCTTAAAACTTTACATGAAAGAATCGCCTTTTCAATAACTTCTTTCATAAAAACAGTATCGCCACTATCATTATCCTCAAGATAGCCAATCTTATTATAAGTAATTAAAGAATATACCTTCTTTTCAAGACGATCTGCATGTTCAAGAATTACATCGACACTTTTTTCTAAAGTATCATAAGGATAGATACCATCTTTAATACTTTCACAATATGATTTAATTGTCGCAATTGGTGTCTTTAAATCATGAGAAATATTTTGAATCATCTCTTCTCTTATCTTGCCTTGAGCTGATAATTCCTCGTTCATATCAACAACTGCTTCAGCAACTTCACCAATTTCATCATTACGCTTAATTAATAAGTTTGCCTTTTCACCATTCTTTATCTTTTTGATATAGTTTCTTATTTGATTTAGTGGATGAATTAAGGAGTAAACCCACATCATCAAAATCATAAAAATAATCGCAATAATAATGATTACGGAATTCAAAATACCAGAAACTAAGGAACTCTTAAATTCATTGCGATATTCATTATTTATAATCGATACTAAATAAGAATCGCCGTTATCCTTAATACTATAAACAATCGATTCATCATTATATAAAAAGAGCCCATCTTTAGGATCATTTTGAGTTTCAAGTGTAGCTTGTTTAAGTATAAGACAGGCTATATCGCTACAAAACACTTCGTCTTCTTTAGCTATGACATAATGAAAACAATTATTATCGACATAATCCAAAGAAGCATTATAGGCATTTAGATAGTTATTTTGCGATCTATGCAAGTAACTAAACATTTGTTGATTAGTAAAGTTATCTACATTGATTGTTAAAAATTGAAAGATAAAAAGTAAAAAGACCAAGATTGCCAAAAGTGAGACAACAAAATATTGTTGCATCAAAGTAAAACCATTTAGCCAAATCTTTAATCTTTTCATATTAACTTAAACGATAACCAAATCCATATATTGTTTGTATATTAATGTTTGGCATCTTCTTTCTAAGTCTTCTTAAAGTATCATCAACAACTCTATCAGAACCAAAATAATTATCATCCCAAACCTTTTCTAGGATTTGTTCTCTTAAAAAAGCTGTTCCCCTATTTTTAACAAATAACATCAATAAATCAAATTCTTTGGTTGTTAAATCTAATTGTGTATTTCCATCATAGACAATGCGTTTATTTTCATCAATTTGATAGCCATCAACACTAATACGACTATCTTCTTTATAGACTCTTTTAATAATATTGTTTATTCTAAGAACCATTTCTTTTGGTGAAAAAGGCTTAGTAATATAGTCATCACAACCCTTTTCAAGTCCAATAATACGGTCAAATTCTTTATCACGAGCCGACATAAAGATAACGGGTTTATCACTATTTCTTGATTTGATTTCTTCAATTAAATCAAAACCACTTTTATCATCTAACATGATATCTAAAACCCACAAATCAACTTCATCGTCAAGATGAGCATAAGCCTCATCAAAAGTAAGATATGAATTAACAGCATACCCTTCTTTTTCTAGATATCTTTTAACTAATTCATTAAGATCTTTTTCATCTTCAACGATATTGATAATTTTTTTCATTATGCACAATAGCCTTTTTCCTTGATTAAATCAATTACTTCATAAACATATTTCTTGCACAAATCATCGCTTTTAGCCTCAACCATTACTCTAATAAGAGGTTCAGTACCACTAGGCCTTACAAGAATACGGCCATCATTGCCTAAAGCATCAGAGATTTCTTTAATCTTTGAATTTATAGCTTCATCATTTAAGACAATATTTTTATCAACAACTCTTTGATTAACTAATAATTGAGGATATATTCTTAATTCTTTTGTAGCATCATCAATATTAGTATTCCAATGTTTTAAAGCGCTTAAAACAAGTAAAGCTGTCTTTAAGCCATCACCAAAATTAGCGTCATTTTTATAAATAATATGACCAGATTGTTCCCCACCAATCACAAAATTATTTTTAAGCATTGAATCTAAAACATTCTTATCACCAACCGCTGTAATGTCTGTTTTAATATCAACTTTTTCTAAAGCTTTAAATAAGCCCATATTAGACATAACAGTTGTAACTAAAGTATTATTTTCAAGCTTATTATTTTCTTTTAGATACCTAGATAACATATACATTATCTTATCGCCATCAATAACTTCGCCCTTATGATCTACAAATAATACTCTATCAGCATCACCATCAAAGGCAAAACCTAAATCATAGTCACCATTTTTAATAGTATCTATTAACATTTCTAAGTGTGTGCTACCACATTTATTATTGATATTTGTACCATTGAACTTGTCATTTAGATAAGTAACACTAGCTTTTGTTTTATCTAGTACATCTTTAGCCATTACACAATTTGAACCATTAGCTAAATCAACAACAAGCTTAACATAAGAAAGATCTAAAGGATATAAATCATGTAGCCATTCCTTATATTCTTCCTTACCTTGTTCATAATTAAAGATATTGCCAATATCATCCTTGTTTGCATATTCAATGCCTTCAGGATTATCAATATAATTTTCAATTAATGATTCAACTTCATCATTTAATTTAATACCATTATTGCCAAATATCTTTATACCATTATCAGTATATGGATTATGAGATGCTGAAATCATAATACCGATATCAAACTTATCCTTCATAGTCACATAGGCAAGAGAAGGTGTAGAACAATAGCCCAATAAGTAAACATCTGAGCCGCTACTAGAAACAGCAGCTGCCAACATGTTTTCAAACATTGAACTAGAAAGTCTAGTATCCTTACCAATTATGATCTTGCCACTACCATTTTTAGCATAGTAGTTACCTACAAAGCGACCAACTTTATAAGCGGTCTCTAAAGTAAGAGTATTATTAGCTTCTCCTCTTATACCATCTGTTCCAAAATATTTACCCATTTTTTACTCCTGTGATACTAATGTAATATTTAAATTCTTAGGATTTACTTCAACCGTAACATAAGCATCGGTATTAACTGTAACACCAATTGGTAAGTCATAAGTACCAGGCTCTAGACCTGCGAAATCTACATATACATAGAAATCAGAAGCACTTACCGCATCAATATTAGATTGAGTACCCTTAATCGTTAGAGAAACATTTAATCTTTCAGTGTAGCTTACACCATAACCATTATCATTGTTGATTGAATTTAAAGTTACATTTTCAATAGTGCGTTCACTTGTTGTACCAAGTGTAGCCTTTAAAGTAACCATTGAAACTGAACTGCCATTTACCCCACTTGGTAAAACAACTGGTTGAATCATTTCAGAATCAGAAGTAACAGTTGATAAATCTAGATTTACAGTAACCTCATTAACACCTTCAAGTACACTCTCACTACCATAGATTTCAGTTGTTTGATGATTCATTGTGACTGATTCAAGTGAGAAACCTAAAGGTGCAGTACCTGTTAGATTAAGCTTAATTGGTACAGTCTTTGAAGGAGAAGAAATTGAAACCTTTACACTTACTGAACTTGGCACAATTTCCGCATTTACTACCTTACCACTTGCATCATAAGCAACCAAAGGTGCTTCTGTTTCAAAATCGCTAGTTTGACCCGCTACATTAATTAAGGCCTTAACCAAGGCAATTGAATTTAAAGTATCTTGGCTAGCTCTTATATTAACCTTGTCACCACTTGAAAATTCTGGTGTTCCAAGAATATATTTAGAATCAAGTTGATTTTGATTGATAAAATCATATGATAAATCAAATTGAGCAGTAGTCTTAGGCTTTAAAGTAACTGTTACTTGGCTTGGTTGAATAATTGTATTAACGCTATCGCCATAACCACTAGCAGTTAATTCAACGGTATATGTACCCTCTGTATAACCTTCTAGATTTAATACACAATAGCCAGACTTAGTAGCCGCATTATTAACATTGGCTGCATCACCAGTTAAAGTAACGCTACATGTATCAGGTAAACCGCCTACTTCAAATGATTCTGAATTATAACGGCTAGTAACATTAACGGAATTTAAAGTCTTTGAACTAGATAAAGTACTAGTGAAACTTGTATCGTTGAAGTTAACAATAAAGTAAGCAAGAAAAGCAATTAGCAGTGCAAATATCATTGCGTAACTTTTAGTAAAAAATACCTTATCAATAAAACTAGATGTCCATCTAAAGAATCTAATCATTACATCTTCAAATGATTCTAGGGCACCACTAGCCGAATTCTTTCTAGCTATCTTTTGTGCTTCATTTAATTTTTGTTGAGGATCTTTAATTTTATCTGCCATTATTTATTTTCCTCACTTTCTTTAGTTTCATCACTTGTCTGCTTAACATCAACAGATTCTACTGTAAAATCAGTAGTCTTTTGTTTAGCCTTTTTATTAAGCTTAGAACGATTGTTGAAAGGAACCTTCATATCATTGCTTTCATTATCGATAATAAACTCAGGATTGTCTTCAATCTTAAGTTTTCTTCTTGACACAGAACTATCGCCTATTTCAATTTCTTCATTACAGATTACTTTTCTTAGATATTCCTTAAGTTGTTTTTCATTGACAGTAAAGATACGACCATTCATCGCAATAGAAATAGCACTTGTCTCTTCTGATACAACAATAGTCAAGGCATCACTTACCTCAGATATACCAAGTCCTGCTCTATGTCTTGCGCCATATCTACTAGATAAGTTAATACTTGTAGGTGGAAAATAGGCACTAGCACAAGCAATCTTGTCACCTTGAATAATTACTGCACCATCATGAAGTGGAGTAGTGGTCATAAAAATAGAACATAATAATTCTTTTGAAACAGTCGCATTTACCGCAATACCAGTCTTAATATAATCTTGTAAGCTTGAAGATTGTTCAATAGAAATAAGAGCGCCAATCTTTTGTGAAGATAAAACAATAGTAGCCTCATATATTTGATTTACTAAGTCTTCTTTTTCATTCGCTAACAAAGTTGTAATCTTGGAAAATGCATTAGTCTTACCAATCTTTTCTAAAGCACCTCTAATTTCAGGTTGGAAAATAATAATTACAGCTAAAAAGCCCCAGCTAATTACTGTATTAGAAAAATATTCTAAAGTAGAAAGGCCTAATAGTCTTGCGATTCCGTTAAATATTAAAACAAAGATAATTCCTTTGAAAATTTGAATAGTACGATTATTATTTCTTACAAATAGAATAGCGTAGTATATGATAAACCACATAATGCCTATATCCAAGACGATTCTAAATACATACCATATATTTTGTATAGTTAAATTTATATTATAATCGGGCATTTTTTCCTCCTTTATAAGTCAACTAATTATAGCATATTTAAAAGGACTGTTTTTAAGGTAGAATATAAACATGAACGAAAATATTGTAAAAGTAAATTATAAAGACAAAGAAATATACCTTGTTAAAACGGCTCATGTCTCTAAAAATAGTATTAATGACGTTAAACAATGTATCGATGAAGTTAAACCTGACGCTATCTGTATCGAACTAGATCAAGATCGCTATAAAAAATTAAGCGAACCTGATAAATGGCGTGAAACTGATATCATCAAAATTATCAAAGAGAAAAAAGTTGGTTTCCTTTTGGTGAATATTATTCTTTCTTCATTTCAAAGAAGAATGGCTAAAAACATGGACACAAGTTCTGGTGGAGAAATGCTAGAAGGAATAAGAGCTTCTAAGGAGCTCAATGTCCCTCTAGTATTAGCTGATAGACCAATAAGAATAACTTTCTCAAGAATTTGGAATAGTTTAGGTATTAATGAAAAATCTAAACTACTTGTCAGCATTATTGGTTCAATCTTTGATGATGAAGAAATATCTGAAGAAGACTTAGCAGCTTTAAAAGAAGCAGATGCACTAGAGGCAGCATTAAATGAAGTTGGTAAAGAGTTTCCAGTAGTTAAAAAGATACTAGTAGATGAAAGAGATGCATATCTTTCTAGCAAAATTAAAAACGCAAATGGTAAAAAGATAGTCGCAATCATTGGTGCTGCCCACGCAAACGGTATAATCAAAGCGCTAGATAAAGAAGTTGATACAAATCAATTAGAAGAAGTAAACAAGAAAAAAGGCATTGGTTCAATCATCAAATGGTTAATACCAATAGCCATCTTATCCGCTATTATTTATACTTTAATAACTAATAGAGATGTAGGCCTTAGCCAAATTAAATCTTGGATACTATGGAATGGAAGCCTAAGTGCCCTAGGAGTATTATTAGCACTAGGCCATCCATTATCAATTCTTACCGCCTTTGTGATGGCACCAATTACTTCTTTAAATCCATTACTTGCGGCTGGTTGGTTTGCTGGCATTGTAGAAGCAATGATTAGAAAGCCAAAGGTAAAAGACTTTGAAAATCTAGGAGAAGACACTTCTTCTTTAAAGGGATTTTGGAAAAATAGAGTAACAAGAATATTACTGGTTGTTGTATTCGCTAACCTATTCTCAAGTATTGGAACAATTATTTCTGGTTTAGATATATTCTCGAAATTATTTAGTTTGCATTAGACAATAAACAATTTTGTAAAGTTGGCTTTTTTCTTGAATTATTTGTAGTAACTAATGTCTTTATGGGTTGCGATAAGATTTGCAATTGAAGAAATTTTCAAAAAATTAAACTTTTTGTTGACAAGCATCAAAAATAGATGGTATAGTAATAAGGCGCTGGAGGTTTAGCTCAGTTGGGAGAGCATCTGCCTTACAAGCAGAGGGTCAGCGGTTCGAGCCCGTTAACCTCCACCATTTATTTTGCGCCGACATAGCTCAATTGGTAGAGCAACTGATTTGTAATCAGTAGGTTACGGGTTCAATTCCTGTTGTCGGCACCAGTTAGCAAGTCAAAAGGTCCTATTAAGGGACTTTTTTTAATCCTTGGGAACACTTTTGGGAACATGCATTAAAAAAACAAGCGCTTATGAACCACCAAAAGTTGAATAAAACAACTAAAGTGGTTTCATCAATTTCTGTTGACTTTTATATAGTTGAAGTAATTATGGTGTTTATTCACTATACTGGCTGTAAACTTTTTCCAAAACTTTCAAATCTGGAAAAGCTAATATAAATACAGGGTAAGAGCCCGTAGAGATTTATATCTTGAGTTTGCATCATTAAAAATAATTAAAGGGAGATTACAGCGTTGCAGCATTGTGTATCTCCCCTTATAGATTGTTTTTTATTTAGGCCATAGGCTCGTTTAAATCCTCGTCTGTACACTTGCGAATGATTCTCTTTGTTTTTTCAATAGGCAAAGGAGTGTTTTCTTCACTGAAATATTCAATATTCATAACTTCTACAACAGTCTCACGATTATTATTACCTGCAGGTACAAGCACGAAGTCACCTATTTCAATGCTATCATCATCTGTTAGATAATAATAACTCTTATAGCTTTCATCAAAAGAAACGCTACAAAAAATGTATTCTGATTTGCGACGTTTTGCTTTACCATAAACTGATGGGTCAAGTACTTCTCCTAAGCCATAGAAACTAATGAAGTCAAATACTGTTTCCGCAAAATCCGCAAAGTCCTTTGGCAGACCATTTTTATCGAAGCTGCCTGCAATGGTACGGCTTTGATTTTTCTTATACTCGATGGTTATTGTATAATCCTTGGTTTCGTTTGGTGTATCTATTACATCATCGGGATTTCCTTTAGTATAACTAAACAACCCTTCTGCATCAAAATTATCAAGAAGGCTTTTGATTCCACCTTCGATTTCATACTTACGTGAAACTTTACATCCTGTACCAAGTTTTTGAAAATATTCTAATGTTTCTGTTTCTCTGTCGATAATAACATGCTCAGTATAATCCCAAGTTATAAATTTCCAATCTACATCTTCTATCTTTTGTTGTACTTTAATTTTTTTCAGTTTGTGGTAATCTAAGGTAACTTTTGTTATTACATCTGGTTTGCAGTTTCCATCAAACACATATAAATCATCCATACCTACCGTATCACGGACAAGGTCTGATAAATCTGTACCTTTATAGTCAAAATTAGCACACAGAGAACCCATGAATTTGTATGTCGCCCCTTCGGAATCGGTCAGTTCCATAACCCAATCCCCAATATCTGTAGCAAAATATGGCATATACTCATTGCTAAAATAAGTTGCAATCGCATCAAACAGCTTGTCTGTGGCATCTTTGTCTATCTTGAAGTTCTTGCTTCTGGCTTTCTTGTACCGTTCCTTGCCAGTTTTTAAATTATATCCAGAAAACCATACTCGTCCATCACTATTGATAGTCAAATGCTGTTCCACTTCTTCATTCGGCTCTGGCATAGGACCAAAACAGATATTATTTGATACGATACGTATCTTCTTTAGTGTGTCTTGAAATAGAAAAGTACTCTTCTTTGACAACAATGCCAGCCTGCTTAATGCAATGATAAACCATGCACGATTTTGCGGTTCTAGAATTTCTGCACCTGTATGTGCCTGATGATTGAAATAGCGCCATTGAGAATAGATTGCAGAGCCAAGCAAAGGAATATCAGTCACATCATCAATAACTCTTTCCAAAGCTTCATAATTATGTGCAGCATTTCCGTATTTCTCTGAAAAGGCATGACCACAATCCATCTTAAAACCAAGAGCATCGCAATCATCAGCCATATAGTGGTCAACGAGTTCTGTGTAGTTGATGTTCTCTTCTCTAAATTTATCGCACCATTTTACAGCGAAATCATGTATCTGTTTTATATAAGCCACAGAGGTATACCTCCATTCTATTTAAGACTATTATATCCTAATAAGCAAGGCATATTTGCAGTTAGCAGTTCCTTATGTTTTTCATAAAATTCTTTGAGATTTTTCCAATTTGAGAGAAGAATAGACATTTTTATTTTGCTCTTACAACCTTAGACAACAATACCGCCATCTTTACATGCTATCAGTGCGGTATTTCAATCCTTTTCATCCACTTACGCTTATTCTTTGTCCAAACCAGCCTTGTTTTGGATGAAAAAAACAACCTATTGGGCAAAAACCCACAATCCTAAAAATGAACCAATATCTTGAATTCAAGCCTTTCTTGCAATAAAATTTCTGCTTTCTTCAAAAAACTTCTTGACCGGTAGTAACTACCGGCTATTACAATCATCGTGTACAGGACATCTTGATGTCAATGTGCAATTTATAAATAATGAGTGGTTTTATCAATAAAAAATAACAGCTTTGATAATGGTGAAAGTGCAGTGTTACTTTCCAAAATAGCAAGGCAACTAGAAGGATGCCTATCGGTTAAACAGCAATGCTTCTTATTCCGATGTAATGGAATGGCTATCCACTTGTAAATTACTAATCAGAAAGGATGAAAACATTATGGAATATGTTACTTTAAACAATGGCATAAAAATGCCTATGGTCGGCTACGGTGTTTTTGAAATTCCACCAGAAAAGACAGCTCAGTGCGTATTCGCTGCACTAGAAAGCGGATATCGCCTGATTGACACCGCGCAGGCCTACTACAACGAGAAAGAGGTTGGTGATGGCATTCAAAGGGCGATCAAAGAGCTTAGCATTGCCAGAGAGGATATTTTTCTTACTACAAAGGTCTGGGTGACAGAATTTGGCTATGAAAAGACAAGAGCTTCTGTGGAAGAATCACTCCATAAGCTCCAAACAGACTATCTTGATCTGGTGCTGATTCATCAATGCCTATCCGATTATTACGGTGCTTACCATGCACTTGAGGATTTGTATGATAAAGGCAAGATCAAAGCCATCGGTATCTCTAACTTCAGTGCCGAACGCATGGTGGACATTGCCACCTTTAATCGCATTATCCCTGCGGTCAACCAAGTAGAAACACATCTATTTTGGCAACAATATACGCTGCATCAATGGCTGGAAAAATACAACATCCAACATGAGGCATGGGGACCGCTTGCTCAACACCGACTGAAGGAAGTGATAGAAAACCCTATTGTAAAGCAAATTGCAAACACGCATAGAAAAACACCGATACAAGTCGCTCTAAGGCACCATGTTCAACGTGGCATTGTAGTAATTCCTAAGAGTACGCATAAGGATCACATGCTGCAAAATCTAGACATTTTTGATTTTGAGCTAACTGCTGATGAAATGGAACAACTCAAGATGTTGGATGAAAACCGCTCTATGTGGGCAGAATATGACGACCCAATGATTGTGAAATACGCTATGGCAGAAGAATAAAGCTAAGCTCTTGATTGTTTGTTTTGATAATTTCATGCAAACGAATTCATATTTTTAATAAAAATAATAAAATCATATAATCTTTGTAGGAGGACTTATGATAAAAAAATTAATAATATATTTTTCTAGAAAAGGCGCGAATTATGTAAATGGATCTATTTGCGATTTGAAACAAGGAAATGTAGAAAACATCGTTAACAAATTATGTGAATTAGATGCATTTGATTGTTTTGAAGTAGAAAGAAAAGAAGATTATGCATTGGATTATCGAGAATGTGTAAAAGAATCAATCAAAGAATTCAAAGAAAACGCAAGACCAGAATTAAAAAGTATTTTAGAAGATATTTCAGAGTATGAAATGATTTATGTGATTGGACCATGTTGGTGTGGACATTTTCCAATGCCATTAGCAACACAATTAGAACATTTAGATTTCAAACATAAAAAAGTGAGATACATCATGTCAAATGAAGGAAGTGGGTTAGCTAGTAGTAAACAAGATTTATTGACATGGTGTAAAGGTGCTGAAATCTTAGATGGATTAAGTGTAAAAGGATCAAATATCTCAAAAGAAGAATTAAAAAATTGGATTGAAAAAGTATGAAATATATAAGACTAGGGTGTTCATTTTCTAGTCATTAATACAATAGGAAAAACTAAAAATCTAACCATTAGATTAGCTAAAGAGAGCATTACGACACTATAAAAAAACTCAGTTAGAAGTTAATATAGGGTTGGCGATGACTCTTTTATTTTTTATCATCAAGCATAATAAAAGCACCTACTTTTACGATAGATGCCCTTTGTTTAAATACCTTTTATAAAATATATTTCTGAATATTTGAAATGATACCCTTAATATCTACTTGAGATTTAAAATCAAATTGTAGATGAATACCATTTTGCATTGTGATCAATAATTCGCTATCAATATCCAAAAAGCCTGCAGTTTCAATACCATAAGTAACAATTTTTGAATATGGATAAGAAAAATAAGAAATCTTTTTACCAGTAAGCCCTTGTACATTTATAACAAATACTCGTTTTGTTGTGAAAATAACTTGATCTCTTATAGTTTGAAAGCATTGTATAATATCCTCTCCGTCAACCATAAGTGATTTAACTTCTTTACGAACCTCAGAAGAATTAACTTCTTTTAAATTAATCAAATTTGCGTCTAAAACAATACCAGAATTAACTGTAGCCATATTATTCCTCCCTACTTTTTTCATGATAACAAATATATTTGATGGCTCCAATACACTCAATTTCCCGTCGAATAATTTGGGGCACTTTGAACCAAGAAGTGTACGTGATTGTATCTACAACTATTCTAAGAAACTTAATCTAATCATATCTTAGTTTACTCTAGGCAGATATTCCACAAATGTTCTTCTACTCTATCACTAAAAACATAAGCGGCTATACAACGCTTAACACAAAGCGATATACAAGATTGCTTACATTGTGGCTCAAGGCCACATACATACTACTTCTTTTTGTATCGTCAAGAAGCTTTTCAGCCACTGGCAGCTCACTTGCTTATTTTAATAAGTTGCTTCTTCTGTCGGCCACTTATAGCCAAAATCAGAACGCTTA
>CAVGFC010000011.1:0-4433 GCA_963628775.1 Acutalibacteraceae bacterium | reverse complement strand
ACTTTGATACAAAGTATATAATAGAGATAATAGATAGAATGAAAAATCGATGATGGATGTAAGGGATATTAAGGATTCTGAGTTTGTAAGGACTTTAAATAATAAACAATTAGAAGAATTAGCTAGTGATATAAGAGAATTTTTACTTGAAAGTGTATCTAAAACAGGTGGACACTTATCAAGTAATTTGGGCGTTGTTGAGCTTACTATTGCGCTTCATTATTGTTTTGATCCAAAAAAAGATAAACTTCTTTTTGATGTGGGACATCAATCATATGTTCATAAAATATTGACTGGTAGAGCTAGTAAGTTTGATACTTTAAGACAATTTAATGGTTTAGCTGGCTTTCAAAGAAGAAATGAAAGTGAATGCGATTGTTTTGAAGCAGGACATTCCAGTACCGCACTTTCTACTGCCTTAGGTATGGCTGTAGCTAGAGATATAAAAAAAGAAGATTATTATGTAGTACCAATTGTAGGTGATGGTGCTTTACAATCTGGTTTATCTTTAGAGGCACTTAATCAAATAGGTGATTTAAAGTCTAAGATGATTATTATTTTTAATGATAATAATATGTCTATTTCAAAAAATGTTGGTGCTTTAAGCATGGCTTTTTCTAATCTTAGAAGTAATAGTGAATATTTACATGTTAAAAGTAATATCAAGTCTTTTTTAACTAGTAAGAAAAATGGCAATGTTTTTGTAGAGGCTATTCAAAACTTAAAGACCGCTATTAAAGATAAAGTTATTGATTCAGGCATTTTTGAAGGTTTTAATGTTGATTATTTAGGACCTGTTGATGGACATAATATTCCTGATTTAATACAAGCCTTTAATGCCGCTAAAACAAAAGATGGTCCTATTGTTATTCATGTGGTAACTAAAAAGGGCAAGGGCTATAAATACGCAGAAGAAGATAAGTCTGGTAAGTGGCATGGTGTATCGAAGTTTGATATAAAAACCGGTATGATGCTTAAGCAAGTTCCTAAAAACTATAAGTCTTATTCTAAGATTGTGGCTGATAAAGTACTTGATATTATGGATAATAATAAGCTTGTAACAGCTATTACGCCTGCTATGATTTCTGGTTCTTGTATGAATGAAATCTTTGCCAAGTATCCAAATAGGTCTTTTGATGTAGGCATTGCCGAAGACCATGCTTTGACGTTTGCGTGTGGTATGGCACTAGATGGTCTAAGACCCTTTGTTTCAGTTTATTCAAGTTTTCTACAAAGAGCTTATGATCAATTAAATCATGATGTTTGTCGTATGAATTTACCAGTTGTGATTGGTATAGATAGATGTTCAATAATAGGTGAAGATGGTGATTCTCATCAAGGCGTTTTTGATATATCTTTTATGCGTTCTTTACCTAATATGATTATTGCCCAAGGTAAGGATTCTTTACAGATTGAGTCTTTATTAGAGGCTGCTTTTAAACAAAATAATCCTTTCGCAATAAGGTATCCTAGGGGTACTATTGAATATACAAATGGTGAAATTTATCCAATTAGGGTAGGAAAATGGGAAAATGTTGTCAATAATAATAATGAGAAGCTTACTATAATCACTTATGGAAATGATGCTGTTAAGATTGAGAAAGATATAAATGATAATAAGCTTCCATATAATTTAATAAATGCGATGTTTATTAAGCCAATTGATGAAGACTTATTAATTGAAGTAGCTAAAAAGGGTAAGCCTATTGTTGTTTATACAACGGATATTTTAAAGGGCGGTTTAGGCGATTCAATATTAGAGTCACTAGCGATTAATAAAATAAATGTTCCTGTTTATATTCTAGGAATAGATGATATTTATGTTAAACATGGTGATGTACTTAAGGTAAAAGAAAGTCTAGGACTTGATTTAAAGAGTTTATATAGTTTTGTAGAAAAGATATGTTAAAGAGCTTAAGAATTAAAAACTTTGCGATAATTGATGATATTCAAATAGACTTTGAAAAGGGTTTTAATGTGTTTACTGGTGAAACTGGTGCTGGTAAGTCAATTATTGTGACAGCTCTTTCTTATTTATTTAAAGGTAGAAGTGATTCTTCTTTAATTAGAAATGGCTATGATAAGGCCATTATCGAGGGTGTCTTTGATATTGATGATCTTTATTTAAAACAAGAATTAGATAATCAAGATATTGAATATGATGGTCAGTTAATTGTTAAAAGGGTAATTGACAAAGATAATCATAATTCAATTAAGATTAATGAATCTTCTATTACTTTAAATTTCTTAAATGAATTATTAAGTAAGTATGTTGATATTCATTCTCAAAAGGATTCGCAATATTTATTTAATGTTTCTAATCAATTAGTTGTCTTTAATAGGTATTGTCAAATTGATGATAAATTAAGCACTTATAAAAAGCTTTATGATAATTATTTAAGGATTAAACATGAATATGATGATTTACTTAATAATACTTATAATGAAAGAGAAATCGAATTCTTTAAGTATGATTTAGATGAATTAGAAAAGGCTAATATAACTATAGATGAAGAGACAAAACTTTTAGAACTAGAGAAACAATTAAAGTCCAAAGAGAAGTATTTAAGTGTTTTAAATAATTCTATCAATGTTTATAAAAAAGATGGCGGAATATCAGAAGGATTATATGAGCTTACAAATTGTTTAAATATCAATGATGAAAAGATTGTTTCGATAAAGGATAAGATAGATGATTTAAAGTATCAATTAGATGATGAAGTCTCTAAGCTAGAGGATATTTTAGATTCAATAAATGATGTTGACTATAATTTAGAAGAAATAGAAGAACGTTTATATGTTTATTCTAAGCTTTCAAGAAAACATAAGACAGATACAAAAGGTTTAATTGATTTATTAAGCGATTTAAAGGCTAAAGTAGCTTCTTTTGAAGATAGAGATACCGTGATTAGTGAAAAGGAAAAAGAGCTTGATAAAGCCTATAAAAACGCTTATGAATTAGCTAAAGAAATTTCTGATATTAGAAAAAAGAAAGCGATTATTCTTTCTAAAGATATCAAGAAAGAAACTGATGATTTATTATTAAATAATTGTATCTTTAAGGTTGATGTTAAAGAAAAAGAATTATCTAGTAATGGTATTGATTCAATTGAATTTTTAATTTCAATGAATAAGGGTGAAGATTTAAAACCACTTAAAAATGTTGCCTCAGGTGGTGAAGTTTCAAGATTATTATTAGCCCTAAAGGCTGTATTTGTTAAGCTTACTAATACTGATTTATTAATATTAGATGAAATTGATACTGGTGTATCTGGTAAGGTTGGCTTACTAGTTGGTGAAAAGATAGCCAAGATCGCAAAGGATTGTCAAGTATTATGTATTTCTCATTTAGCAGCAGTGGCAGCTTGCGCAAGTAGTCATTATTATATTTATAAAGAAGATGTTGATAATGTAACTTGTACAAAAATAAAGAAATTAGAACAAAATGAAATAATTAATGAATTAGCGAATATATCTAGTACTTCAAATGATGAAAATGCATTGAAGGCCGCTAAGGATTTATATATTAAAGCACAAGAAGAAATAAAAAGAGGTTAGTGAATGAAAAGAGCGTTTGTTGTAGTGATTGACTCACTTGGAGTTGGTTATGAAGAAAAAAGTAAGGACTATGGTGATGAGGGTGCTAATACTTTAAGCCATATTTTTAAGGCTACTAAAGGAATATATAAAATTCCAAATCTAGAAAAGATGGGTATTTGTAACTTAACAGAAGTAGAAGGAAATCCTAAGGTAGATAGTCCAAGTGCTTATTGTCTAAAACTAAAGGAATCTTCTGTTGGTAAAGATACTATGACAGGACATTGGGAGATTATGGGTGTTTTAACAACTTCTCCTGCTGTTACTTTTACTGATACTGGTTTTCCTAAGGATTTAATGGATGAATTAGAGAAACAAACAGGTCATAAATTTATTGGCAACTATGCCGCATCTGGTACTGAGATTATCAAGGATTTAGGTGAAAGACAACTTGAGACTAAAGAAATGATTATTTATACTTCAGCTGATTCAGTGCTTCAAATTGCGGCTCATGAAGAATTGTTTGGTATAGATGAAATTTATAGAGTATGCAAGATTGCAAGAGATATTTGTTCATCTAAGAAAGAATGGATGGTTGGAAGGGTAATAGCTAGACCATTTATTGGAACTAATAAAGATAACTTTGAAAGAACCGCAAATAGACATGATTATGCCTTAAGTCCAAGTGATGTTACTGTTCTAGATGAAATGAAAGAAAAAGGATTAGATGTTATTTCTATTGGTAAGATTAATGATATCTTTAATACCATGGGTATCACAAAAGCTATTAAGTCTAAGTCTTCTGTAGAAGGCATGAAACAAACAATTGAAGAAGCAAGTAAAGATTTTAATGGTATTTGTTTTACAAATCTAGTTGATTTTGATGCTAAATGGGG
>CAVGFC010000010.1:0-6068 GCA_963628775.1 Acutalibacteraceae bacterium | reverse complement strand
TATTTCTAGTAAGCATCTTTAAGCCACCCTTAGCAGCTGCATAAGCACTTACTGTCTCTCTACCAAGTTCTGACATCATTGAACAAATGTTGATAATCTTACCATGTCCTTTTTTAATCATGCCAGGAATTACAGCTTTAGCACAGATAAATGGGCTTGTTAGATTGGTTTCAATTACTTTCTTAAAGTCAGTTGTTTCCATTTCAATCATTGGTACTCTTAAATTAATACCTGCATTGTTTACTAAGATGTCAATAGTTCCAAGTTCTTCTTCAATCTTTTTAATCATTTCTGTTACTTGTTCTTCTTTAGTAACATCACATACATAGCCATAGGCTTTAATGCCTTCTTTTTTATATTCCTCTATTGCTTTGTCTACTTTTTCTTGGCTTCTTTGGTTAAAACAAACAATTGCGCCAGCTTTGCCAAAGCCTGTTCCTATGCCAAAGCCAATGCCACTGCCTCCTCCTGTAATTAGGGCAATCTTTCCATTAAGTGAAAAACTATTTAAGTCAAACATTAGTACTCCTCCTTTAGTTATTTAAATAATACAAAATAATGTATATTATTTTCAAGTAATGATAAAATTTAGTTATGATGAAACATAAATATATTGTGTTGGATGATGATCCAACTGGTATCCAAACAGTTCATGATGTTCTTGTGCTTGTTAAGTATGATGATGATTCTTTAATAGAAGCTTTTAAAGATGATAGAGAAATGTTTTATATTTCTACTAATTCTAGATCTTTTTTAGAAGAGGAAACTATAAAGTATCATACTGATTTAACTAATAAGCTAGTACAAGTTAGTAAGATGTTAGGATATACCTTTACTATTATATCAAGAGGTGATTCTTCTTTAAGGGGTCATTTTCCGCTTGAAACAAAGACTATCTATAATGTGTTAAAAGATAATGGTATCAATATTGATGGAGAGATTATTTGTCCTTATTTGGATGGTATTAGAAAGACTATTGATGATGTGCACTATATTGTCGATAATGGATTAATTCCAGTAGGAGAGAGTGAGTTTGCCAAGGATAAGACTTTTTCTTTTAAAAGTAGTGATTTAAAAGAATATGTAGAGGAAAAAACTAAGGGTGAATATAGGGCTTCTTCTTGTGTTTCGATATCTATTGATGATTTAAATGATGTCGATATAGTTGTTAATAAATTAAATAGTGTTTCTAATTTTAATAAAGTGATTGTTAATTGTGAGTGTGTTGATGATTTAAAAAAGTTTGTAAGAGCTTATAAACAAACAAATAAACAATTTATTTTTAGATGTGCAGCGAGTCTGGTTAAAGAGATAGGTGAAATAAGTGATAAAGACTATCTAAAGAAAGAAGATTGTATAAGTGGTGGTAAGGGTGGCTTAATTCTTGCGGGTTCCCATGTTAATAAGACTACTAGTCAATTAGCGTATTTAAAAAAGCATCTTAATAATTATGAATTAGTTGAGTTTAATCAACATAAGGTTTTAGATGGTAGTTTACATGATGAGGCTATAAGGTGTGCAAAGCTTGTTAGTGAAAAGCTAAGGGAAGATAAGATAGTTGTCTTACAAACAAGAAGAGAACGTGTTGATTTTCCAGGTGATGATAAAGAAAAACAACTAGAGATGGCTGTAAGTATATCAAAAGAGCTTACTGGTGTTTTGTCGATGTTAGATGTAAAGCCTAAGTTTTTAATAAGCAAGGGTGGTATTACCTCTTTTGATTGTTTAAGTATTGGGCTTAATGTTAAAAAGGCATTGGCGCTAGGTCAAATAGAAAAGAATGTTGGTGTAGTTAAAATATTAGATGATACAAGTTTTAAAAATATGCCAGTTGTTATTTTTCCAGGTAATGTAGGAAGTGAAGATACTTTATATAAAGTAATAGAAAGGTTAGATGGTATGGAAAAGAAAGTGTTTGGTTATCCAAAGTTTAATGAAGATGGAGAGATGTTATTAACAACATATACAAATGAGTATGCTGATATGCTTATGGATATTCGTGTATATAAGCTTAATAAAGGTGCTGTTAAATCATTTAGTAGTGAAACAGAAGAAGTAGCTGTACTTTTATTAAATGGTCATACTTGTATTGATTGTGATGGTTTAAAACTAGAAGCTAATAGAAGATCAGTATTTTTAGATGGTCCTTATGCATGTCATGTTAGTAAAAACAAGACTATTACTATAAAGGCGTTAGAAGATAGTGAAATTCTTGTTCAAAAAACACATAATGATAAGGATTTTGATTCTAAGATTTATAAGCCTGAAGATGCGCCTTGGTCTTATTCTAATAAGGGTAAGTATAATGGTACTGCCGCAAGAAGAGTAAATACGATAATAGACTACGATATAAATCCAAAGAGTAATATGGTGCTAGGTGAAGTGTTAAATGATCCAGGTAATTGGTCAGGTTATTTGCCACATAGACATCCTCAACCTGAGTGTTATTATTTCTTGTTTGACCATGAAGAAGGTTTTGGTGCTAGTTTTGTAGGAGATGAGGTATATAAGAGTACTAATAGAAGTTTTTCCGCAATTCCTGGCGGCATGCTTCATCCTCAAGTTTGTGCTCCAGGATATCAAATGTATACTTGTTGGATGATAAGGCATTTAGATGGTAATCCATGGCTTCAAACTTCTAGGTTTGAAGATGATACTTATTTGTGGTTAAAAGACGCAAGTTTTGATTCAAGTACTAATTCTTTTAAGAAATAGATAATTTAGGGCCGTTATGATATAGCGGCTTTTTACGATATAATTTTCTTGTAGATAGCTTTATTTAGATAATATAAATATTTTTGATTCTTGGGAGAATTATATGAAAAGTGGTAAAAAAGGGGAAGTGACTTTAAAACGAGGTACTCTACTTGTTTTAATAGTGCTTATTTTGGCTTTATTGATTTTAGTGGTCTTTTTGTGTTTAAAAAAAGATATTGATACTAATATCAGTGATATTGTAGATAAACAAGAAGCAAAAGAGTCTAATAGTATTAAGATACCTGGTTATTCTTATGTGACAATTGAAAAAGATAGTAAAGATGTGCAAATAGCTTTAGTTAATCCTGATGGTAATCCTTGTTATTTCACATATGAACTAATATTAATGGATAATAATGAGTCTTTATATAAGTCTAAGCTTATTCCTCCAGGTAAGATGATAAGTGATATTAGATTAAATAGGCCACTTGAAAAAGGAGAATATAAGGCTTTTATTAGGGTTACTACTACTTCGCTTAGTGATAATAGTCCTATGAATGGTGCTGATTTAGAAACGGTTTTGATTGTGAGGTAGTTATGACTAAGCAATTATTAATCGTTTTATTACTTATCTTATTTATGCCTTATATCATATATGGTGATGATCATGAGGGTTATCTTATATATGATGGTTCTAGTATTGCTTATGATAGTAATAAAACAGCCTATGTGTATTTAGACCACGATGTAAGTCTTTCAGATACTTTAACTGTTAAGGATGGTTATACTTTATATCTTTGTTTACATGGTCATAGTTTAGCAATTGAGGGTAATAAAGAAGTTATTAAGGTCAATAGTAAGGGAAGGCTTATTATAAGTGATTGTACTAGTAGTGGATCTATTACAAGTAGTAAGTCTAATGCGATAGTCAATAATGGTACTTTAGACTTTAATAGTGGTCATATTTCAGGTAATGGCAATAGTGGTGTTTTAAATAGTGGAACTTTTAATATGCATGGTGGCACTATTTCTAGTAATAGTGCTTCTTTAGGTGCTGGTGTATACAACGAAGGAACTTTTAATATGTACTCAGGTACTATTGAAGATAATGTCGCTTCTAATAATGGAGGAGGTGTATACAATAATGGTTATTATGCGGTTTTTAAAATGTACAATGATTCTTCAATTAGAAATAATCAAACTGGTAAATATGGAGGAGGAATATATAACAATAATTCAACTTTTGTGATGTATGATACTTCTTCTATTTTTGATAATGTATCTAATTATATGTATGGTGGTGGTTTATATGCCTATAATTCGACAATAACCATAAGGGATAGTGCTTCTATTGTGGATAATAGTTCTAATGTTAGTGGTGGGGATGTTTATTTAAATAGTGGTACATTTTATATAAATGACAATATAAGAATCAATGATTTATATTTACCTTCTAATAAAACAATTACGGTATTAGATAAGTTAGATGATAATGCAAGTATTGGTCTAAGTAGTCAGTATCCAAATAATTTACCAGTATTAGTTATAAATTATTCCGATTTGAACCCCTTTCATTACAATGATACAAGTTATGAACTAGAGGTAGTTAATAATAATATAAAGCTTAAAAAGGTTACCCAATATCCAACGTATTCTATAGATATCCCTAGCAGCGTAAGCTTTAATGAAGACTTAGAAGTAAGGGCAAGTATAGATAGTGGTTCTAAGTTAAGCGTTAAGCTTTCAAGTGATAATAATTTTACTTTGATTAATGAAGATGATGTTTCTATTTCTTATCTTATTAAACAAGATGATAGAGCTTTATCTATTAGTGACACAATATTAGAGCTAAATGGAGGTAGTGCTTCTACTTTTCTAAGTTTTGAGTTAATTGATAGTCTTAAGTATTCAGGTACTTATACAGGAACAGTGATGTTTACTGTTTATATAAATGAAAAATAGAAAGGAGGAGAGTATGAAAAGGTTTTTGACACTAGTTACAACTATTTGTTTGTTTGTGACTTTATCAGGTGTTGGCTATGCAGAAGAAGATAATAGAAGTACTCAAGTAACTTATCATGTTAATCCAAGTTATTATGTTGAGATTCCTTCTACTGTAACACTTGGTAATGAACTAGAAGTAAAGGCAACAAATGTAGTAATTGAATATGGCAAGAAGCTTAATGTGAAAATCAATGGTGATTTTAACTTAAGTAATAATGGTTACAAAGTTGCCTATACTGTTACTAGTGGTACTGATACTATTAATTCTGGTGATACAGTATTAACTGTTGATCCAGATAATTCAAATAGCGGAAGTAGCACACTTACTTTTAATGTGCCAACAACTGGTTTTAAGCATGCTGGTGATTATACTGGTACTGTTAATTTTACTATTTCAATAGAATAGTGTTGTTAAATTACTTAAAACAAAAAGATAGTCGGTCATATAATATGGCCGATTATTTAATTAAAGGTACTTAATATGAAATGTCAGTATAATGTAAATATAGATAAAGAGGGATTACATATGGCTAAAAAAGAAAATATAACACTTAGTATAGATTCAGAGCTAAAGGCTCAGGCAGAAGCTCTTTTTACCTCTCTTGGGATGGATATAAGTAGAGCTACTAGCATTTTCTATCGTCAAGTACTGCGTTATAATGGTATGCCTTTTGAGTTTAACTTTGATGAGCCAAATGAGACAACAATCGCAGCAATAAAGGCAGTTGAGAATAATGAAGGCATGTATGGACCGTTTAACAGTGTAGAGGAATTGATGAAGTCCTTAAATGCTGATGATTAAGGCCTTTAGGAAGAGTGGCAATATATTTATGTGTTGTTACGTTTACCATATTGAGAAACGATAAATTATCACATATCATAAAAATGCCTTTCAGGGGTGAGTTGAGATTTATTTATAAGTATTGGTCTTAACTCTTTTCTTCTTTTGCATACATATCTTTTTAGTCAAGATTATGTCCTCATTCCATAGCACAATTAGCCTAGACATACAAACATTGTAAGACACCTAATAATTAAAAATTACGCTTGAGGAGAGTATAAGACTAAAGCTCATAGCTTTGTGATAAAGCTATATAAGGCAATGTGGTACTCAATAAAACAAGAAATCCCCTACTTTAGTGGTGGGAGTATCAAAGGCAAAATATAGGGATAATCAGCCATAACTTAATTAAAACACCATGATATGGCTGATTATATGCTAAAATGATGGTGATAATCAGCCGCATACTTATAAAAATACTATTATGCGGCTGATTATAGGAGGATACATGCTATGATTGGTAGAAAAAAAGAAGTTGAAACATTAGAAAGATTGTATAACAGTAATAAGTCACAATTTGTTGCGG
>CAVGFC010000009.1:8771-16128 GCA_963628775.1 Acutalibacteraceae bacterium | reverse complement strand
GTGGCATTTTTTTGTTTTATAGGAGGAATTTAAATGAAAGAAATTAGAATGCCAAGAAACACAATTGAATCAATTGTATTTACAGCTATTACTTGTTGGTTTATGGTCTATATTATGACTTTATATAATATAGTGCTTGCCAGTAATACTTTTAATAACTACACATTTTTAATTGCGCTAAAAGGAATGTGGATTGAATTTATCATCATCTATTTATGTGCATATTTTATTAGTAGTAAGCTTGCACCTTGTTTTGCGTTTAAAGTAGTTGATAAACATGATAGACAAATTGTAATTATCATCATGATTCAAGTATTTACAGTAGTATTACAAGTTGGACTTGCTAGTATTTTGGGTGCTTATAAGGGTTATGGTTTTACAAGTAATTTTATTTGTGATTATTTAGTTAGCTACTGTAGGAACTTTATTATGGCCTTACCAATTCAATTATTTATTGTAGGACCTATTGCCCGTAAAATATTTGGTGCTTTATTTAGGTAAACGTTTTCATTAATTATTTAGTTGAAGTAGTAGTAGTATATATTAGTGTAAAAAAAGGAGGCACTTTTTATATAGATGGATAGAAATAAAAAAAGAAAGCTATTATTTATCTTTATTGGCTTACTAGCCTTAGTAAGTGTTGGAATTATTTTTACAAATGGCTTAGTTACAAAAAGTGAGACTATTCAAGAAGTAATGAAAGATGCCGTCTTACATGATACAGGAAAGGTGAGCTTGTTTGGCATAAAAGATGTCAATCCTGCTTTGATTTCTGCGATGTGTTTAACGGTAATAATTCTAGTGATAGCTTTGCTTATAAGAATAATTGTTATCCCAAGATTTAAAATGGTTCCTGGAAAGTTTCAATTATTACTTGAACAATGGGTTGGCTATTTTGATTCATTAGCGAAAACCAATAGCCCACATCGTAATAAATTCTTAAGCTTTTATTTATTTGCGGCGGGCTCATATGTGTGTATCTCAACCTTGTTTGAACTATTTGGTTTACAAGCGATTAACACACATGGTAATTCAATTACCTTACCAGCTCCACTTTCAGATATAAATGCGGCCATTGCGATGGGTGTCATGTCATATTTATTTATTATGAGTGGAGGCATTGTTTCAAATGGCTTTAAGGGCTTAGGAAATACTTTAAAGGATTTCTCATTACCAATCTCAATGAGCTTCCGTTTGTTTGGTGCGCTTATTAGTGGATTATTAGTAAATGAGTTGGTATATTATACGATTTCATTGAGCTTTGTTTTGCCAGTTATTGTGGCTGTATTATTTACGTTGTTGCATGCACTTATTCAAACATATGTACTAACAATGTTGGTTGCTTTGTACTATGGAGAAGTAAGCGAATAATAAAAAAGGAGAATTTGTTTTATGAAAAATATTAAAAAATTATTAATTGTCTTAGCACTTGTATTAACTATTGGTTCTGTTTGTACACCAGTATTTGCGGAAGGCAATGAAGTTGTTGTAACTGATTCTACAGGTGATAAGGCTAAGTCAGCTGCTTTTGTAGTAGGTATTGCCTCTGCTGCTGCAGCTATTGGCATGGGTATTGCCATTGCTAAGTCTTCTGAATCTATCTCAAGACAACCAGAAGCTGAGGGTTCAATTAGAACAGCTTTAATGCTAGGTCTTGTATTTATTGAAACTGTTGTTATTTATGCGCTAATTGTCGCAATACTTGTAATATTTGTATTATAGAGGTTTTATGAATTTACCATTAAATATAGATTGGCAACAAATATTGCTACATATGTTTAACTTCATTATCTTGGCCTTTGGTTTATATTTTATTCTTTATAAACCAATCAAGAGTTTTATGGATAAGCGAGAAGAGTATTATAAACAAATGGATTTAGCTGCCAATAATAAAAAAGAAGAAGCTGATAAGTTACTTAGTCAATATCAAGAAAAGCTAGCTAATGCCGATAAAGAAATTGAAGATAAAAAGGCAATTGCTTTAAAGGAAATTGATGCTAAAAGAAATGAAGAACTAAGTATAGCTAAACAAAAGGCAAGTCAAATTATTGATGATGCTAAATTACAAGGTCAAAAGAAACATGATGAAATAGTAAATGCTGCTAATAAGGATATTTGTGATTTAGCTATGAAGGCTTGTGATAAGTTAGTTAGTAAATCACTAGATGATTCTTATAATGATTTTTTAAATGTTGTTTCAAAGAAGGATAACTAATGAAGGCTATTTTATATAGTGTAACTAAACCAAGTGAAGATATTTTAAATAAGTTCAAGATTTTTTTGAATGAAAAATATGGTGAACTTGATTTATTATGGGAAAAAGCAGATTTAAAAAATGGCTTTAAACTAATTGTTGGCGATGATGTTTATTATTGGGATCCTAATAGTAAGCTTGATCAATTAAAACAAGAATGGAATAAAGTAAAAAATACAAAAAGTGATAATATCATCCCTCTTTTACAAGATAGCTTAGATAAATGGACACCAAGTGCCCTAGCTAATGAAGTAGGTAGAGTATTAAGTGTTGGTGATGGTATCGCTAAAGTAGCGGGTCTTAAACAAGTTAAATATGGTGAAATATTATTATTTACCGATAATATCCGTGGTATGGTTCTTGATTTAAAGAAAGACTATATTTCTTGTATCTTATTTGGTGATGATAGAAATATCATTCAAGGAAGCGTTGTAAAAAGAACAGGCAGAGAAGCTGGTATTCCAGTTGGTGATAATTATTTAGGTAGAGTTGTTAATGCTTTAGGTAATCCAATTGATGAACTAGGTCCAATTGAGGCTAAGGAATTTAGACCACTTGAACAAAGTGCTCCTAGCATCATGGAAAGAAGTCCAGTTAATAGACCTTTACAAACAGGTATTTTAGCAATTGATTCCATGTTTCCAATTGGTAGAGGCCAAAGAGAATTAATTATTGGTGATAGACAAACTGGTAAGACAGCCATTGCCCTAGATACTATTCTTAATCAAAGGGATAAGAATGTTATTTGTATCTATGTGGCCATTGGTCAAAAGGCAAGTAGTGTTGCGGGTATTGTTGAAAAGCTTAAGAAAAATGATGCCTTAAAGTATTCAATTGTTGTTAGTGCTACAGCTTCTGAATCAGCACCTTTACAATATATAGCTCCTTATAGTGCATGTAGCCTTGGTGAATATTTTATGAGACAGGGTAAAGATGTACTAATTGTCTATGATGACTTAAGTAAGCATGCGATTGCTTATCGTGCACTTTCTTTATTACTTGAAAGAAGTCCAGGTAGAGAAGCTTATCCAGGTGATGTTTTCTATCTTCATTCAAGACTACTTGAAAGAAGTGCTAATTTATTAAATGGTGGAAGTATCTCAGCCTTACCTATTGTTGAAACCCAAGCAGGTGATGTTAGTGCTTATATTCCTACAAATATTATTTCAATTACTGATGGTCAAATATTCCTTGAAAGCAATTTATTTTTCTTAGGTCAAAGACCAGCTATTAATATTGGTTTATCTGTATCAAGAGTTGGTGGCGATGCTCAAAGCAAGGCGATGAAAAAGGCCGCTGGTTCAATAAGACTTGATTTAGCTCAATATCGGGAAATGGAAGTGTTTATGCAATTTAGTTCTGATCTTGATGATGCTACTAAGAAACAACTTCATTATGGTCAAATATTAATGGAGCTTTTAAAGCAAGAACAATATCATCCATTAGCGATGCATGAACAAGTAATAATTCTAGTTTGTGCCCTAAATCATTTATTTGATGGTTTTGAGTTAAAGGAAATTAAAGCACTTAAGAATTCTTTAATTGAATATTTCAATAAAAGCGTATCTACTATCACCAGACAAATTGAAGATAGTGGTATTTTAGATGATAAATTAAGACAAGATATAGTAGATAAAGCTAGTGAGTTTTTAAATGGCAAGCACTAAGGAAATAAAAGATCGTATCTCTAGTGTTAAGGATACAAAAAAGATTACAAATGCGATGTATTTGATTGCGTCAACTAAACTAACAAAAGCCAAAAAAGAGCTTAATCAAACACGTCCTTATTTTGATGCATTGAGAAGTGAAATCAAGCGAATCTTTAGGACTGCTAATGATATTGATAGTCCTTATTTTTATCCAATAGAGGGTGAGCCAAAGGAAAAAGGTACTTATGGAATACTTGTTATAACAGCTGATAAGGGTTTAGCTGGTGCCTATAATCAAAATGTCATAAAAGAAGCTGAGCACTTAATGACAAGTTACCATGGTAGTAAGTTATATGTGGTTGGAGAATATGGAAGACATTATTATCAATCACATAATATTCCCATTGAAAAATCTTTCTTATATACAGCACAAAATCCCACGATGGAAAGAGCTAGAGAAATTACAGGTATTTTACTTAATGAGTATCAACAAAAGCATCTAAGTAAGATATTTGTTGTTTATACTGACTTAGTTAATGCCTTTACAACCAATGCGCAATCAATGCGTTTGTTGCCGTTTCATCGTAAGGATTTCCAATCAACTAAGGAAGAAAAAGAAATTAATAATCCATTTGGATTTTATCCAAGTGAAGTTGATGTATTAAATACCGTAATGTTTAGCTATATCTCAGGATTTATCTATGCAGCACTAGTTGATAGTTTCTGTTGTGAACAAAATGCGAGAATGAATGCCATGAAAAGTGCAAATGATAATGCTGAGAAATTATTAGATAATTTATCACTTCAATATAATACATTAAGGCAAGCCGAAATTACTCAGGAAATAAATGAGGTTTCAGCAGGTGCCTTGGCTTTAAGAAAAAAACATAAAAAGGAGGCAAGTAAATGAATGTTGGAAAAATAGTAGAAGTATCAAGTTCAGTAGTTGATGTCTATTTTGAAAAGTTGCCTAAAATTAAAAACGCTTTAAAAGTTACAATTGACGATAAAGAATATGTAATGGAAGTATCTGAGCACATTGGTGACAATATTGTTAGATGTATAATGCTTGGAAAAAGTGAAGGATTATATAGAGGACAAGAAGTAGTTGATTTAGAAAGAACTATATGTGTTCCTGTTGGTAAGTGTACACTTGGTCGTATGTTTAATTGCCTAGGTGATACTATCGATGATAAGCCAGAAATAGAAGATAGTGAAAAGTGGGAAATCTTTAGGCAGCCTCCTAAGTTTTCTGAACAAAAACCAATTGGTGAAATTCTTGAAACAGGTATTAAGGTAATAGATTTACTTGAGCCTTATCCAAAGGGTGGTAAGATTGGCTTATTTGGTGGCGCTGGTGTTGGTAAAACGGTTTTAATTCAAGAACTAATGCATAATATCGCCACAAATAAAGATGGTTATTCTATTTTTGCTGGTGTTGGTGAAAGAAGTAGAGAAGGCAATGATTTATGGCGTGAAATGAAAGAAAGTGGCGTCATTGAAAATACTGCTTTAGTATTTGGCCAAATGAATGAAGCGCCAGGTGTAAGAATGAGAGTTCCTTTAACTGGTCTTACGATGGCTGAATATTTTAGAGATGAAGAAAATAAAGATGTTCTTTTATTTATCGATAATATCTTTAGATTTGTCCAAGCTGGTTCTGAGGTTTCTACTCTTTTAGGACATATGCCTTCAGCTGTAGGTTACCAACCAACACTTGCTAATGAAATGGGTGAGCTACAAGAAAGAATCGCTTCAACAAATAAGGGTTCAGTAACATCGGTTCAAGCTGTATATGTTCCAGCTGATGATTTAAGTGATCCAGCTCCTGCAACAACTTTCACCCATCTTGATGCAACAACAGTATTAAGTAGAAAGATTGCTGAACAAGGTATTTATCCAGCGGTTGATCCACTTAATTCTTCAAGTAGAATTCTAGAAGCTGATATTGTTGGTGATTTACATTATAGGGTCGCAAGAAGTGTTCAAGAAACATTAGAAAAATACAATGAGTTACAAGATATCATTGCCATACTAGGTATGGATGAATTATCTGAAGAAGATAAGAAAACAGTAAATCGTGCTAGAAAGATTCAAAAGTTCTTGGCTCAACCTTTCTCAGTTGCGGAAAAGTTTACTGGTATTCAAGGCGTTTATGTACCTTTAAAGGATACAGTTGAAGGCTTTAGGGCGATTGTAGATGGGGAAATGGATGAATATCCTGAAAGCTATTTCTATAATGCGGGGACAATAGAAGATGTTAAACAAAGGGCCAAGAAATGAAAAATACATTTGTTGCCCACATCTTAGCTGCTGATAAGAATTTCTTTGAAGGTGAACTAGAGTCTTTAATTATTCCTACAAGTTCTGGTCAATATGGTATTATGGCAAGACATAGAAATATGATTTCTGCGATTGTGCCAGGAGAATTAAAATATAAAGAACCTGGAAAAGACTTTAAGGATGCAGCTGTTTCATCAGGCTTAATCAAGGTTGAAAACAATGAAGTTTTAATTCTAGTTGACTCTTGTGAGTCTCCTGAAGAAATTGATGTTAATCGTGCTAAAAGAGCCGCCGCTAAGGCTAAGGAAGAACTTTTACAAAAGCGTAGTATGCAAGAATATCGTAGCGCTAAAGCTCATCTTGCACGTGCAATTAATAGATTAAAGGTTAAGAGTAAATCTTAATCTTTTTTATATATCCAAATATTCTTTAAGTAGTTCATACATTTTTGGGATGTCCTTGCTAACGGTGTCGTATATGATTGTCATATCAACAACTCCATAATCATGTACAATACGATTTCTCATACCTTTAATTTCACGCCATGGAAGATTTGTATTGGTTTCTTTGAAGTTTGGTGTGAGCTTATCACTATTTTCAGATATTTGGATCAAACGAAACATAATACTATCTACTAAAATTTCATTGTTCCTAATTTCTTCTTTTGTCTTCCCTGATGTTTGCCTTATCAGAAATTCTAAGTCTGTTAAAATTTTCCCTAAGTAATACGTATCATCTTTTCTGTTATCCATAAATCTTAATACCGTCCTTTAATATTTCTTGAATTAATACTTGATTATTGTTAAGTTGGTTAACATCAAGTAAATCAATTTTCTTTTTTAGTTTTTCCCTTAATTCTTCTACAAGTCCAAAGAAACTAATGCCAGTAATGCTTGTTGAAATTAATAAGTCAATATCGCTTGTTTCTTTTGCGGTACCTTTAGCATAAGAACCAAATAGATAACAAAAGTCGACTTCATATTTTTCGAAAACTTCATTACAATTTTTTATTATTTGTTCATTTGTTAAAATTCCATGTTCCTCATCAATAAAACCATAGGTATTTAGTTTGTTAATTATAAAATCGTATTTTATAGTATCAATTTTGTTTATATCATTTTCATAGCGAACGTAAGTCCTAATAGGAACACCTACAAATTTTGCACATTCA
>CAVGFC010000009.1:0-8479 GCA_963628775.1 Acutalibacteraceae bacterium | reverse complement strand
GATAATATTAAGTCGTGAGTTAGTCGTGAGTTAGTCGTGAGTAGGAGAGGATTATGTCGATACCAATTTCAATTGAAAAATTACTTAAAGATAATATTGTTGAGTGGGCCAGGATTGAATTTAAAGAAGGTTGGAATCCAGATACCACACTAAAAACAATAAGTGCTTTTGCGAATGATTTTGACAACTGGGGCGGTGGTTATATTGTTATAGGTGTTAAAGAAAAAAACGGTAAAATTATTCATCCAGTTAATGGTTTAAACAAAGATTCTATTGATGATATTCAAAAAGATATATTGAAATATTGTAACTATTTAGTGCCAAAATATATTCCAGAAACAGAAGTTGTTGAGTACGAAGGAAAATATCTTTTGTTGATTTGGTGTCCTGGTGGCTATGATAGACCATATAAATGTCCTAAAAAACCAACTAGCAATAATCATGAAAAAATATATTATATTCGTAAACTATCAAGCACTATTGAAGCTAGTGAAACAGATGTTAGAGAATTAATTTCATTAACACACAATATCCCTTTTGATGATCGTATAAACGCAAAGGCTGATATCACAGATTTAAAGCTTCCATTAATTAGAAATTATCTACAAGAAGTTAATAGTAATTTAATTTCGCAAATTGAAAATAAATCAATTAAAGATATAGCTGATAGTTTAAGAATCGCAGATGGCCCCAAGGAATATTACAAACCATTAAATGTAGGTTTATTATTTTTTAATGATGGTCCTGAAAATTTCTTTCCATATTGCCAAATAGAAGTAGTCAATATTCCAGATCCAACAGGTCAAGGTATGGAGGAAAGGGTTTTTAAGGGACCCATTGATCAGCAATTAAAAGATGTTTTAAGATATATAAAAAACAATGTAATTGTAGAAAAAGTTTTTAAGACAAGTGATAAGGCTGAGGCTATAAGAGTTAAAAATTATAGCTATGAAGCATTAGAAGAGTTTATTTCAAATGCCGTTTATCACAAATCTTATCAATTGCATGATCCAATAACAATTAGAATAGAAAATGATAGGATTGAAATAACAAGTACACCAGGACCAGATAGGTCAATTTCTGATAGTGATATAAAAAATTTAAAGATGCGTTCTAGAAGATATAGAAATCGTAGAATAGGTGATTTTCTAAAAGAACTTCATTTAGTTGAAGGTAGAAATACTGGCATTCCGACAGCTTTAAGAGGAATAGAAAAAAATGGTTCACCTCTTCCAGAATTTATAACAGATCAAGATAGGACTTTCTTTTCAGTTATTCTTCCTATTAATAAGTGCTTTTTAAGTGATGATAATAAAACCAAAAAAAGAAAATCTAAAGAAGAAATAAAAGAATTAATTATTGATAAATTAGAAATAAAAGATGAATCAGCCACTTCTTTATATAAAGATATTGGTTATTCTGGTAATATATCTAAAACCTTTAGATTTTGCATTGATGAATTAATATCGGAATCAAAAATCAAATATCTAATGAGAAATAAAAATTCTTCTAATAATTTATTAACTAAGATTAAATAAAAACCATCAACATTTTGTTGATGGCTAAGTAATTATTCACTTCTAAGAGCAATAACAGGATCTTGTTTAGCAGCTTTTTTACTTGGTATAAAACCTGCAACCATTGTAAGGAATACTGATATTGCGACAAGTATTAATGCTGGTTTTAATTCAAGTACAGCTTTAATATCTTCAATTTCAGTTAAAGCGTAGATTATCTTATTAATTGGAATTGTTAATAAGTATGATACACCTACACCAATGCCACCTGCTAATAAGCCAATGATGAAGGTCTCGGCATTAAATATAGAACTAACATTACGCTTACTTGCGCCCATAGCTCTTAATATACCAATTTCTTTTGTACGTTCCATTACACTAATTAAGGTAATTACCGCAATCATAATACTAGATACAATTAATGATATTGACACAAAGGCAACAAGAACATAAGTAACAGCGTTAATAATTGTTGAAACAGAAGACATTAGTACACCAGTTATATCGGTATAAGAGATTTCTTTTTCTTCAGTAACAGAATTATTATATTCATCAATCACGTTCAAGAAATTTTCTTTACTATCAAAGCTATTGAAATAGAAAGATATAGTAGTGGGTTCCTCTTTATCTTGATAGCCAAGACTAGTTAAGTTATTAGAATAAGATGCACTAGAACTTGTTAACATACTAGACATTAGTCTTGATAATTCTTCTTCATCCATATTGAAGTTAAAGGCACTCGAGAAAGCATCAGTGTCAACACTAAAGGCATTTTCCATATTAGAGAATACCTTAGTAAATGGTGAAACTGATTCACTGACCGCATTTCCAATTGATTGCATTGCTAATAAATTAATATATTCTTTTGCGCTATTGTAGGCATCACCATATATCATACTTGAATAAGAAGTTAGTACTTCATTTTCAATTTTTTCGACATCAATCTTCTTAAGATTTTCTTCACTAATTAAAGTAGTAGTTGAATCATAGTTTTCATTACTTATAACTGCACTAAAGTATTTTCTAAATACGTCATAGGCTACTTTTTTAACATTGTCTATACTTACATTTATATTAGCTTTTTTAAGTTCACTTAAGGCAGTATTTATACCATTTGTAAAATCTTCAGAAGAGTCTAACATGTTTATATAATATTCATCAGTTTTATTACCCATAAATGTCTCTGGGAATGAATAATATACAGTAGTTACATATTGATCCTTGGCAAACATAACTCCATTAATTACGACATAATCCTCATTCTCAATGGCATCGTCAGTAAATGTACATCCTAGAGTAGGGTTTGAATTGTCAACAAAGGTGCCTATACCGCAATCATTTGCGTAAGTTATTTCTTGTTTAAATATTGCTTTATAGCCTTCGATTAAAGATGACGAGATTGCTTTATCAACAGTTGAAATAGCGGTAGTAAAACCATTGGTTGTCTCTATTACGCTTTTCTTAATCGCATCAGAGTTTTCTACAATAATAGATGCATAATCTACATCTTCAATAGTTGATGTATCTAAGTTGAATTTAAATGCGTTCTTTAGTTTATCTTCATCAACAGTTACTAAATCATTAAAGTTAAGACCTGATTCATTTTTATCTTCATCAAATCTATTTCCTGAGAAAACATCAATTTCAGGATTATCTAATTGTTTTCTAACAATTGGAGAATTAGACGCTTTATCTATAACATGATCTATTAAACTAGGTAAATAAATAACACCACTTATTGAAGAATCGCTATCACTATAGGCAACACCGGTAATCTTTAAAGTTTCCGCATTATTATAAATGTTTTCCATGTAATCTTTATCAGATGACATATCTTCAAAAGTATCATATTTAGAGTTGTATTTATATAAATCAGATACATCAACTAATTTTAGTTCTCTATTCATTAAATCAGCATATGTATATGTTTTACCATCTTCACTATAGTCTGAACCCTTATTAGTCATAACATCAGATATTATTTCTTTTAAGACTTCATTGTCTCTTAAGCCTAATGAATATACTAATAAATCAGAAATTTGATCCTTTTGATTTAGGACAATCATTACCTCGTTATAGTTACTAGGATAGTCGCCTTCAAGTAGAGTTGTGTTTTCTTTTAAAGTATCTACATCATATTCTTGAAAAACACCCATAGAACTTGATGCTGAAACTGAAGATAAAAGAGAAGCAGCAGAATCTGAATATATTGAAGACATTAAAGTACTAGGATTTGTTTGAACAATAGTATTTGTAATATCTCTAGTATAAATTCTTGGTGTTATTGAATAAGAATACTTAATTTTATAAACATCATTTTCATATAGATTCTTATTAGCATTTAAATAGTCCATAAAACTCTTTAAGTCATTAGAGCCAATACTATCAACCATGCTAGATACAGTCATTTGTTCATGAATTAAGCCATCACTTGTTTCATCATTTTTAGAAGGCATAGTAGATGAAAGAATTGCACCAAAGATATTAGAAGTCTCTGATTGAATAGTTAATGGATAAGAAGACATGGTGTCATCTTGTATCTTATCAATATAATTTTGAAAACCTGTTGATAAAGATAATATTAAGGCAATACCAATAATGCCAATAGATCCCGCAAAAGCTGTTAGAATAGTTCTTCCTTTCTTTGACAACAAGTTATTAAAAGATAAAGATAAGGCAGTAAGAAAAGACATATGAGCCTTGCCAATTCTTTCTTTTTTAGCTTCTTTGCCATCTTTTACTAAATAAGTATTAGAATCATCAATAATGTTTCCATCTTTTAATTTAACAATTCTATTAGCGTATTGTTGAGCAAGTTCAGGATTATGTGTAACCATAACAACAAGTCTATCTTTAGCTACTTCTTTTAATAAATCCATTACCTGAATACTTGTTTTAGTATCAAGGGCACCAGTAGGCTCATCAGCTAAGACAATAGAAGGATTATTTACCAAGGCTCTTGCGATGGCGACTCTTTGCATCTGACCACCAGATAATTGGTTTGGTTTTTTATGTGCTTGTTCCTTTAAACCAACTTTATCTAAGGCATCTAAAGCCATTTGTCTTTTAGCCTTACCATTTAGACCTGATATAGTAAGGGCTAATTCAACATTAGATAAGATACTTTGATGAGGTATCAAATTATAAGATTGAAACACAAAGCCAATAGTATGATTGCGATATGAGTCCCAATCTTTATCTTTATAGTGCTTTGTGGAAATACCATTTATAACTAAATCACCACTGTCATATTTATCTAGGCCACCAATAATATTTAATAAGGTTGTTTTTCCACTTCCTGATGGGCCAAGTATCGCAACAAATTCATTGTCTCTTAAATTAAGAGAGACGTTATCTAAAGCCTTTTGAATAAGGTTTCCTGTTTTATAGGTTTTTGAAATATTCTTAATTTGTAACATATTTCAATGGTATCACTTAATCAAAAAAATAATTGCGAAAGAAATGCTAAGATAATTTGATTTGCTTGAAAATCAAAAAAAGAATTGATAATATTAATAGCGTGCTATTAATAGCGCGCTATTAAATGGAGGTGTATATGAAACTTGTTGATATAGGCTACAAGATAAAAAAAATAAATGATCTTCTACAAAAAAGAGCAGATGAAACAATGAAAGAACTTGATGTCACCTTTACTCAACACCATGTTCTAGTATATTTAGCTCGTTGTGAAAACCACACGTCACCTTTAAAGTCTATTGAAAAAGATTTTAAAGTATCACAAGCTACTATGGCTGGTATTGTGATTAGATTAGAAGAAAAAGGTATGATTGATTCTTATACTTTAAGTTCTGATAAAAGAATAAAGATGGTATCACTTACTGATAAGGGATTAGCGATATGTGAAAAAAGTAGGGAGCTATGTCTAAAATCAGAAGAAAGAATTAGGTCTATTTATAGTGAAGAAGAAATGACTTGCTTTACAAATTATTTAGATCATTTATATGAGATGTTACAAAAGGAGGATAAAAGAATATGTTAAAAACTCTTAAAGGTTGCATAGGAGAATATAAAAAAGCAGCCACATTAACACCGATTATTACAGCGATAGAAGTACTAATGGAAGTGCTTATTCCCTTTGTCACGGCATCAATTATTGATAAAGGTATAAATCAAGGAGATATGTCAGCAGTAATAAAATATGGTGGCTTATTACTTCTTATTGCCTTTGTTTCTCTTTTTACAGGAACAATAAGTGCCAAATTAGCTGCGAAAGCATCAACCGGTTTTGCGGCTAATGTGCGTGAGAGTATGTATGAGAAAATACAAACTTATTCATTTTCAAACATTGATAAGTTTTCAACTGCTGGATTAGTTACCCGTCTTACAACTGATGTCACTAACTTACAAAACGCTTTTATGATGATTATCAGATTTGCGGTAAGACCACCACTAATGTTTACAATGTCAATTATTATGTGTGTAATAATTTCACCATCTTTGAGCACTATTTTCTTAGTGGCAATTATCTTTGTGGCTTTATTAATTGTTGGTATGCTTCCAAAAGTAAATAAGGTATTTACCGAAACATTTAATAAATATGATGACTTAAATAGCGAGGTACAAGAAAACATCAATGGTGTTAGGGTTGTTAAATCATATGTAAGAGAAGACTATGAAAAAGAGAAGTTTTCTAAGGCTGCAAGTAATTTAAGAAAATTATTTGAAAAAGCTGAAGGCATTATGGCTTTAACATCACCAATTATGATGATTGCGGTATATGGATGTATTGTTGCCCTGAGTTGGTTTGGTGCTCATTGTATTGTGAATGGTGAACTTACAACAGGTCAATTAACTTCAATGTTTTCTTATGTTATGTCAATTCTTATGTCACTTATGATGTTAAGTATGGTTATTGTCATGATTACCATGTCTGTTGCTTCTGCTAAAAGAATTGCCGCGGTAATTAATGAAGAACCTGATATTAAAAATATTGAAAATCCTCTAATGTCTATAAAAGATGGAAGCATTGATTTTAATCATGTTAATTTCTCTTATAGTAAGGGAAGTGGTGAATATGTTTTATCAGATATTGACTTACATATTAAGTCAGGCGAAACAATTGGCATAATTGGGGGAACCGGTTCTGGTAAGTCAACACTTGTTTCCTTGATATCGCGTTTATATGATGCGACAAGTGGCGAAGTTTTGGTAGGTGGCGAAAATGTTAAAAACATTGATATTGAAACACTTAGAAATGAAGTATCAGTAGTACTTCAAAAAAATGTCTTATTCTCAGGTTCTGTAATTGAAAATCTAAGATGGGGCAAGGAAGACGCAAGTGAGGAAGAGTGTTGGAACGCTTTATCTTTAGCTAGTGCAGATGAATTTATTAAAAAGATGCCAGAGGGAATAAATGGCCATGTTGAACAAGGTGGTGCTAATTTCTCAGGTGGTCAGAAACAAAGACTTTGTATTGCCCGTGCTTTATTGAAAAATCCTAAGGTACTAATTCTAGATGATTCAACAAGTGCTGTTGATACAGCAACTGATGCTAAGATTCAAAAGGCCTTTAATACAAAGATTCCTGATACTACAAAGATTATTATTTCCCAAAGAATTTCATCAGTTAAAAATGCTGATAGAATAATTGTTTTAGATGATGGAAAGATTTCAGGCTTTGATAGTCATGAGAATTTGATTAAGAATAATAAAATTTATCGCGAAATTGAAGAAGCACAAAATAAGGCTGGTGGCGATTTTGATAAGCCACAAGCTGATTAAGGAGGTTAAATTATGCCAAGAGGTCAAATGAAACCTGTTAAGAAAGTTAAAAAAGGAACTTTTACAAGAGTTATTAAATACATGTTAAAGGACTATACACCACATATGATTATAGTAATAGCGTGTATTGTGATATACGCTCTTGCCTCTGTTCAGGGTACTTTATTTTCTAAGACATTAATTGATTCATATATTGTGCCAATGCTAGAAAGTGGATCAACTGATTTTTCTGAGTTACTTAACGCAATAAAAAATCTAGTTTGTATATTACTTGTGGGTGTAATTGCTTGTTATATTGAAAATAGATTAATGGTAACGATATCACAAGGCACAATGGAAAAACTTAGAAATGAGCTTTTTAGTCATATGCAAAGTTTACCAGTTAAGTATTTTGACTCTCATTCACATGGTGATATTATGTCTGTTTATACAAATGATGTTGATACAATGCGTCAGGTAATATCCCAAACTATTCCTAATGTTATTACATCCCTAATAACAATAGTATCTACATTTGTGTCAATGGTAATATTATCTGTTCCATTAACACTTGTATCATTATTTATGATTGCTATTATGATGTTATTTGTGGCAAAGATTGGTGGCAAATCTGGTAAGTTCTTTGGTGAGCAACAAAAATCACTTGGTAGTTTAAATGGTCATATTGAAGAAATGATACAAGGTGTAAAAGTAGTCAAAGTATTTTGTCATGAAGAAAAAGCTATTGAGGATTTCAAAAAGAAAAATGAAGATCTTAGAGTTTGTTCATTAAATGCCAATAAATATGCCAATGTTATGATGCCAGTTATGGCAAACTTAGGCAATATCTCGTACGTTCTAATTGCGATAGTTGGTGCTACTTTATGTCTAAATAATATTGGTTCTTTAACACTTGGTACTATTGTTTCTTTCCTAAGTTTAAATAAGAGCTTTACCCAACCAGTAACTCAAATATCTCAACAAGTTAATGCGGTTGCCTCAGCAATGGCAGGAGCTGAAAGAATTTTTGAAATGATGGACGAGGAAAGTGAAGTAGATGATGGTTATGTAACGCTTGTAAATGTTGTTGAAAATAAAGATGGAACGTTAACAGAAACTAATAAACGAACAGGTGTATGGGCTTGGAAGCATCCTCATCATGATGGAACTTTAACTTATAAGAAGTTAGAGGGTAAGATTACCATGGATGATGTAGATTTCTCATATGATGGTAAAAAGAT
>CAVGFC010000008.1:0-18534 GCA_963628775.1 Acutalibacteraceae bacterium | reverse complement strand
CAGCGATTCTATCATCATCAGTAGCATCAGAACCATTAGCTGGTTGATAATACTTGTAAGATAAACCGTTAGCTTCAGCAAACGCAACAGCACCTTCGTAAGTACCTTGGTTGAAACCACCATCATTTAATTGACCTACATCAGTAACAACTGCAACCTTGTAACCATCACTTGTCTCAGTTGAATCAGTTGTGTCAGCACCTTCATCATTTCCACTATCTGAGCTTGAGCAGCCAACTAGAGCGAAAACCATGAAGAAAGCTAATAAAACAGAAAGTAACTTTTTCATTTTCATTTATCCTTTCATAAAAATTACCAAGGGAAAAACCCTCTATAAAAATTTTATCATGTAAAGGATTAATTGTGATTAAATATTTATTTCACGATTTGCAATAATTATCAATTACTACTTGATATCTAGCTAATGCCTCATCCATCACACTATCCCAAGAAACAGGAATAGTTTCCTTAGCATTTATACCTAACTTAATGGCTAAGTCTTCATTTAATAATGGTTCTTTTAACTTTTCATATAAACTATTAGAATCATCTAAACAAAGTAGGCCATTAACCCCATCATTAATACATTCACTAGGTGCTGAATCCTTTACAACTACCGAAGCTGTTCTTGCATTAGCAGCCTCTCTTACTACCATTGAATAAGTATCATATAAAGAAGGAAAGACAAACATACTAGCTAAAGCATATAAACCATTTAATAAATCTTCATCTAAAATATGACCAGTTAAAACCGTAATATCACCAATGCCTAGTTCATTGGCCCTTTGTTTAATTTCATCAAAGTGGGGACCCTTACCTGCTAAAACAAGTTGAAACTTAATGCCATCATTTTTAAGCAAGGCACAAGCCTCAAGAATTCTTGCGATATTCTTTTTCCAATTCATTTGACCAACATAAAGTAATACTGGATCAAAACTTAAATTGAAATGCTTTCTAGCATTTATTGCCAAAGTATAATCAATATCCTTGATATCCATGCCATTTTGAATAACAGTTATTTCTCTATCATAACCATATTCCCTTAAAGTTTCTGCGGAGTTTTCTGAAACCGTCCAAACCTCATCACACTTATTATAAAAATTAACTAAAACATCAGTACCAAACTTAGCTAAATGCTTTGAACCAGTTATTTGTAAGAAATCATCATAGTACTTTGAATGGAAAGAGGCAACAATTGGAACATTGTGACTTCTACCATATTTAATACCTTGTAAACCCGCAATAAAAGGTGTATGCACATGCACAATATCAAAACTTGTCATTTCCAGCCTTTTATCATAATGATTATCTAATAAAGGAAGACCTGCATTATAAACAGTGGTAGGAACAGTTTGCGAATAATAATCAATTACTTCAAAAGGAAATCTTCCCCTATAGCCCATATCTTCCATAGGCACTATAGCACTTACTTCATGTCCCTTTTTGCCTAAAGTATCGCAATAATTATAAACAACTCTACCAACACCATCTACTATCGGTAAGAAAGAATCAGAAAATTGTCCTATCTTCATTGATTTTATACTCCTTTAAAACTACTTCATATTCATTAAACAAATTCACAAGATCATCATAAGTCTCTAATTTAGACATCTTGTTTTTGTAGATAGTACTCTTATATAAACCACTAATATAATGAGGAGCTAAACCCCGCATTTCTCTTATAGCGATAGTTTCACCCTTTAAATCACAAAGCTTTTTAGCGTGTTTTAAACACATATCAAACTTATCTATATAAGAATATTCCTTAGTTACAACACCACTTTCATAATCACTTATTTCCTTGATTAAGAAAGGATTACCAACTATACCTCTGCCTATCATTATAGCGTCAGCATAATTCTTATGTTTTATATAATCATCTAAAGACTTAATATCACCATTGCCAATAACAGGAATACTAATAGAATCATGAAGTAATCTTATATGATCCCAATTAGCACTACCATCATACATTTGGCTTCTAGTACGGCCATGTAAACAAATAGCCTTGATACCTGTATTCTCAAGTTTTCTTGCCAAAGACAAATAATTGATATGGGAAAAATCATAGCCAAGACGCATCTTAACTGTAACTGGCTTACTTGTATTATCTAAAACACTTTTAACTATTTCAACAGCCAAATCCTCATTTTTCATAAGAGCTGAACCACTACCTGTTTTAATAACCTTATTAACAGGACAACCCATATTTATATCAATGATGTCACATGCACTTTCTTTATCTAATACCCTAGCAGCATAAGCCATAGTTGTAGGATCTGAACCAAATAATTGTAGGCTTACAGGATGGCTATTTCCAACATCTATCATTTTGGCAGTTTTTTCATTCTTATAAAAAATAGCTTTATCAGAAACCATCTCACAACTCACTAGTCCTGCCCCAAATTCGATACAAAGATCTCTAAAAGCAGCATTGGTAATACCAGCCATAGGCGCAATGATTAGGGGATTTTTTAAAGAAACATTACCTAACTTTTTCAGCATATTTCTTTAATAACTCAATATCTTTAGAGTCAAATGAATACTCTTTATCACAAAATTCACACTTAACTTCAATATGACCACCTTGTATTATTTCATCGATATCATTTTTAGGTAAAGTTAATAAATTTCTTAAAAATCTTTCCTTTGAACAATCACAATGATACTTAACTTCATGTTCCTCTAATACTTCGGCATCTTTAAACAAAGAATTAATATAATCATTTAAAGAAATACCTGAATCAATAACAGAAGAAATAGGCTTTAAATCTAGTTTCTCTAGATATTCAATGTCCTCTTCACTATGATCTGGTAAAAGTTCAATGATTAAAACACCACTAGCCTTACATGAATAATCTGTGTCAACAAGAACACCAACTGAAACAATAGTAGGCCTTTGTTCAGAAACACTAAAATAATAAGCGAAATCATCACCTATTTCACCAGTTCTTAAAGCGACCTGACTTGTATAGTTATTAGTCATATTTAAGTTTCTAATTACTTTTAAATAACCATTTGTACCAACTACTAAGCCAACAGCTAATTTATTTGATTCATTATATTTAAGGTAACAATGATTATCACCCACAAAACCCTTTACATTGCCATCACTATCAGCAGTAGCTAAAACAGTTCCTATAGTTCCTCCGCCATTGATGGTTGTTGTGACTGATTCACCCTTTCCCTTTTGCATAAGAGCCATAACACAAGTTACAGCCATGGTTCTTCCAAGTGCGGCAAGAGAGGTTGGCCACATATCATGAATCTTTCTAGCATCATCTACAAGTTTTGTAGTATCGCCTAAATAAAAACGTACATGCTTATTTAAAGCAGTTCCAATAATAATCTTACTTTTCATATCTAACATTATAATAAAAAGGCCTTATGGCCTTCAATAAACATTTGGAGCAGGTGATCGGAATCGAACCGACGTAGTCAGCTTGGAGGGCTGAAGTTCTACCATTGAACTACACCTGCATACCGTAAGTGGTGACCTGGGCGGGAATCGAACCCGCGACCCTTTGATTAAAAGTCAAATGCTCTACCACCTGAGCTACCAGGTCATACAATGGCTGGGATGGCTGGGATCGAACCAGCGAAATGACAGAGTCAAAGTCTGTTGCCTTACCACTTGGCTACATCCCAAGAAATAAAATGGTGGAGGGGGACAGATTCGAACTGCCGAACTCGTTGAGAGCTGATTTACAGTCAGCCGCGTTTAGCCTCTTCGCTACCCCTCCACATAATTGGTAAGCTCATTTATATTACCAAAGCTTGCCAAATTTGTAAATAGTTTTTTTAATTTTTATTCCACATCGCCACCAAGGGCTCTTAATTTATTAACGATATTATCATATCCTCGATAAATATGATAAGCATCATGGATGATAGTCTCACCCTCCGCCATAAGACCGGCAATAATTAATCCTGCTCCACATCTTAAATCGGTCGCAACTACATCGCAACCCTTAAGTTTACATGGGCCATGGATTATAGCCTTGCCATCTTCAATATCAATATGGGCTCCTAATTTATTTAATTGGGCACAATGCTTAAATCTTTCTGGATAGATAGTTTCTACAACACAAGAATCACCATCCGCAATACAAAGTAAAGGTGTTATAGGTTGTTGTAAATCAGTCGCAAAACCTGGAAAAGTTAAAGTTTGAATATCGATAGCCCTTAACTTTTTGCCTCCCCTTACTTCAACAAAGTCAGAACCTACATTCATTTCAACACCCATTTCCTCAAGTTTTGAAAGTAAAGCCTCTAAGTGTTGAGGAATAACATTTTTAACAGTTACTATATCACCCACAGCAGCAGCCATACAAATATAAGTACCTGCTTCAATACGGTCAGGAATAATATCATGGATACAACCCTTTAATCTAACCACACCATCAATAATTAAATCGCTTGTTCCAGCGCCTCTTATAACAGCGCCCATTTTATTAAGCATACTTGATAAATCGATGATTTCTGGTTCCTTGGCAGCATTTCTAATGATAGTTCTGCCTTTGGCAAAAACAGCTGCCAACATAATATTGATTGTTGCTCCAACTGAAGCGATATCTAAATATATTTCATCACCAATTAACTCATCAGCATCAATCTCAATTAAATCACCATCGCTTTTTACAGTAGCACCCAAAGATTCAAAACCCTTTAAATGTAAATCAATTGGACGAGGACCAAGATTACAACCACCAGGATATAGCATTTTTACATGTTTAAATCTTCCAAGCAGGGCACCCATAAAATAATATGACGCTCTAAGCTTTCTTACTTCTTCTCCATCTAAAACAACATTCTTAATTTCAGTTGGATCAATTGTAAAATTATCCTCATTTTGATCTATCTTGATATTTAATTTCTTTAAAATTGCCACCAAAGCATTTATATCTTCAATAGCAGGAACATCATATAACTTAACAATTTCGCTAGCTAATACTACAGCAGGAAGAATAGCGACAGTAGCATTCTTACTTGAAGAAATGTTAACTGTACCATTTAATCTATTTCCACCTTTAATTTTTATAAAATCATTCATCCATAATATTCTACAAAAATATAATAAAAAAAGCCATCATCTAAGATGGCTTATAAATTATTGTTTGCTAGCCCAAGTATCGCCACCATATACAACAGCGATCCAAGCATTAGTATCAATTCTAGCCCATGTATTACCACTAGAATCACTAGCTGTTTCATAAACTGCGACCTTATCATCAGCTACAGCATAAGCTTGACCATCAGCATTTTGATGAATTGAAGATTGAACTGAGCTTGATAAAGAACTATAAGCAACCCAATCACTATCAACAGTAGCCTTACTTCTAACCTTAACAACATCAGCAGAAACTACATAAGTAACAGCCTCAGTAGTAGCACTTCCATCAGTTGAACTAGAATTACTACTTGAATTATTAATCTGATTTTGAAGCTCAGTAATCTTATTGTTTAATTCAGTTTCCATAGCACTAGCCTTGCTAACATAAGCGTCATACTCACTCTTTAAAGTAGTATAAGCCTTATTCTTGCTAATACCCCAAACAATACCAAATACTGAAAGAATTAATAAGATAACCATGATTGCTCCCATCAAAACAACACCTGATTTTTTAACCCTGCGATAGCTTACTTCTTCATCTTCTTCTTCATAGTCTTCATCATAGTCTTCTGATTCTTCAAAAGATGTTGTGCTTGTATCATCATTCATCTTGAACACAGAACGATCAATATCATCATCATTAACCTTGATTGAAGAAAAATCAGGAATGTCTACAGTATCATCACTTTCATATGGATTTCTTTCATTCATTTTTCATTTCCTCCCAAAAAATTAAAGTTCATCCTCAATAATTCTATACCCTTCATAATCACCAGTCAGCAATTTTCCCTGATTAGCGATCTCAAAGATATCAGTTAATATTTTACCATCACTGTTAATATGTTCCTTAAAAGTATCGACTATCATTTGTTTTTCATCAACATTAACAAGATAGCCATGTTCTATCATCACATCAACAAATTGTCTTAAACCATTAATATCTTCAAAGTGTAAACGATGAAGAATAATAATTTTTTCACCATCCTTATAATCATTTACGAAAGATTGTTTTAAATCATATACGCCCTTAATAAAGCCATTACTTAAATAAGGATATAGCGTAACAATAGAATCAAAGATTTCTTTCTTTGTCGCTTCTTCTTGTTTTTGTTTATCACTAATATCATCTACTTCAAAATCATTATTAGTGAACTCATCAAACAAATCATTTAAGTAAGAATCTTCATTAGACTCAGTTTCTTCATTTGTTTCTTCAACTAAACCAGAATCATCTTCGACCTCATTTTCCAAAGCATTTAAACCAGGATTTGGAATATACATTTCCTCTAAACTACGATTGTTGTAAGCCTCAACATAATCATTTTCAATTATAAGCGGCTCATTTTCTGTTTCAGTTTCCCTATTTATAGTCTTATCATCAATCAAATCAGCGATAATGCCACTAGTTTCTTCGCTTAAATCTTCTTCCTTATTTTCTTTTAATTCCTTTAAGAAACTAGAAATAGAATCTTCTTTTTCTTCTGTTTCAACTTCATCATCTTTATCAAATGATAAATCTTCAGCTCTATAATAAGGATTAGCACTTGCCTCATATTGATCAGTGAAACTAGTTAACTTCTTAGATAAAGGAACATCATCAAATAATGAAATACTATCTTCACTTGGCTCATCAGCCAAGACTTCATCATCTAATTCTTCACTTTCTTCTAAATCCTCTTTATCTTCGATTTGTTTTTCTTCTATATCCTCATGTTCATCAACATCAGAATTTAAAGTTTCTTCATTTTCTTTGTTTCTTTCTAAAAGTTCGCCGTCATTTACAAGCACACCATCGACAAATGAATAATCATCATCATTTGTTTTCTTTGTTTCCTCTATATTAGCTTTCCTATTTTGAATTTCTAAAAACTCTTTTTCAATAGCTTCTTCAACATTGAAATCATTAAGAACTATTTCTTCTTCAACTACTTTTTCTTTCTTGACAGGTTCTTCATAAGAAGACTCATAGTTAACTAGATGATTATCTTTTTCTTTAACAGTATCATCAGAAACATTTAAAATTGCAGCTGTTTGTTCATTATTTACTTCATCATCAACAAAAACATCTTCAATAGTTGCGTTTTCTTTATCTTCTTCAATATCTGAATCAACCTTTTTAAAGACACCATCTAAAAAATCATTAGGATTTAACTCCTCATATTTAACTTCTTCAAGAACTATATCTTCATTAGTACTTAAACTTCTTTGTTCAACATTTTCCGAAACATTTTTTAATACATCATAAGAATCAATAACTTCATCTAATTTGATTTCTTTTTCTTGCTTCTTATCATTAAAAAACTCAGATATACTATCTTTAATTAATTGTTTAATTTCATCGGCATCGAGCTTAGCATCCGGGTTCGAATCTATTTTTTCTTCTTTAAAGTTTTTATCATCTGTTTCTGATTCTTCTTCGGTATTTTCATTAGCTAAAATCTCCGAAAAAATAGAATCCAATTCTTTATCCTCGCAAGTATTATTAACTACTACTTTTGACTTATAATCGCTAGAAGCCTTACTTGCAGCCTTAGCTATTTGATTAACTAAATCATCGGTTTCATCATTTTCTTGAGGTCTTTTTAAAATGTTGATTAGATGACTTACAATCTCTTCATCTTTTTCATCATTTTCTTTTTTAAAATCAACATCAAAGATGTCTTTAAACTCATCAATTAAAGTAGGAGACTTAGAAATAAAATTATCAAAAACTTCTCTACCAGCATTTATAAGATCATCTGACTTATTTTTAGCACCATCAAAAGATGAACCAAGCTTATTTTCAAGTTCACTTTTAATTTTATTTAAATCCACTTCTTCTAAAGTCTTTATTTCTTCGCCATCATCTTTGATTTGTTCCCTTAGATAATCAGCTGCCGAAGAAACAAAACCTAATAGAGCTATATTCTTTTCTTCCATATTTATTTTTTAGTGGCTAATAAAATGCCATCCCCGATTTCATCATGCATTATTATATCAAAACGATTGTCATTTGCCATAGAATCGCGGAAATTCACAATTTTTTTAAGCATAGATCTTAGATTTCTTGATGACACTTCTTCTATTTGATAAATTAAGCCATGGAAAATCATATTGTCATAGACAAAGTGACCATTTGTCTTTAAATTATCATAAAATTGATTAGTATATTTACCATATTGGGCCTTAGCAGCATCTACAAAAATCAAATCATATTTTTTATCAGTCTTAAATTCTTCAATAGGTGTAAAAAATACCTCTATTTGTTTATCTAAACCCTCATCTTTGATATTCTTAATAGCTTGATTATACATATCGGCATTTCTTTCAATTGTATCAATATGTATATCCTTGTTAAGTCTAGCCATACACATACTTGAATAGCCTACAGCTGTACCCAATTCTAATATTTCTTTAGCATCATATTTCTTTATTGTTTCAAGAACAAACATAAGCCCATCATCCTTGATAATGGGCACTTTTTCATCTAAAGCTTTCTTTTTAATACTATCTATCATTTAACTATTTCACTTAATAAAGATTTAAACTCATCACATTTCTTAATGGCTTCATCATAAGTATCAGCCTTACAAGAAAGATAAATCTTACACTTAGGCTCAGTTCCACTTGGCCTGATTGCGACAAAAGATCCATCATCAAGATAATATTTTAAAGCATCTGTAACATCAAAGCCACTTAATTCTTCTATCTTGCCATCACTATAAGTTGTTTTCTTAAGCTTATAGTCCTCAATCTTAACTGTTTTATATCCTGGTAGCGTAAAAGGATTTTCCCTAATATTTTTCATGATTTCAGCAAGTTTAACAGCACCATCAGCACCTGGAAGCATAATAGAGAATTGAGCATCATAATAAGCACCAACCTTATTAAAGATATCAAGTAAAACATCATATAAAGTCTTACCTTGCTTATGATAATATACAGCCTCTTCTGCCAACATCATACAAGCTTGGGTAGCATCCTTATCTCTTACAAAAGGAGAAATTAAAGAACCATATGATTCTTCATAGCCAAAGACATAATTCTTCTTGCCATTTTCCTCATATTTTTTAACCTTATTACCAATATATTTAAAACCCGTTAAAGTCTTCTCACACTCTACACCATAATAGTTGGCAACAGCTTCACCAATATCGCTTGTAACAATCGTATTAAACATAACAGGATTATCACATTTAATGCCTAGTTCTTGTCTTGTACTTAAGATATATTCAAGTAATAAAGCACCAGTTTGATTACCATTAAATATTAAATAATCGCCATCTTTTTTAACACCAACGCCCATTCTATCACCATCAGGATCACATACCAGCAATAAATCGGCGTCTATTTTTTTAGCTAAGTCTATTACACCCTCATATGCGCCTAACTCTTCAGGATTTGGTGTCTTAGTATTAGGGAAATCACCATCAGGACTCTCTTGACTTTCAACTACATGTACATTAAAACCAGCTCTTTTAAGTGTTTCTCTTACTGGTATATTACTTGCACCATGTTCTGGAGAAAAAACAATCTTAATAGAGTCCTTATCCTTTAGATCTTTTCTTAAAGAAATATTTAATACTTCTTTATAGTAAGCTTCATCAACCTCTTTATTGATAATATTTATTAAAGACTTATCATAATCACCTAGTGTGATAGATAAAGGATCATCAATCATTTCAACTTCCTTAGTTACCTTCTCGGCAATTTCGGGAATAAGTTGACATCCTGTTTCATCATATAATTTGTAGCCATTATATTGTTTAGGATTATGAGAAGCTGTAATCATAATGCCACCATCACACTTATAGTATCTTGTCGCAAATGACAATTCTGGAGTTGGTCTTAAAGAATCAAATAAATATGTCTTAATACCTTGGCTCGCCAATAAAGCAGCACAATCATAAGCATATTCCTTAGAATTATGACGATTGTCATAGGCAATCGCAACACCATTTTTATTATTCTTATTTAAATAATTCGCAAAACCAAGAGTTGCCTTTCTAATTGTATAAATATTGATACGATCTGAGCCAACACCCATGACCCCTCTCATACCTGCGGTACCAAATTTGATATTTGTATAGAAAGCATCTTCTTTTTCTTTTTCAGACATCTTCAAAAGTTCTTCATGTGACTTTGCATCAATGTTTGGATGATTTAACCAAAGATTATAAGTATCTATATATGACATAAATTTATTCCCCTTTAAAAAAATAAGGGAAGTAACAACTTCCCTATATAATTATTTTATTATTAGTTTAGATTAAGCTATTACTTTTTGAGCTTTTAGAATTTCTTCAATTTGCTTAATTGCTTCTTCTTCGTCTTCACCATCACAGCTAATAGTAATTTCTGATTGAGTTGGAATGCCAAGAGACATAACACCCATAATAGATTTCATATTAACGCTCTTGCCATTGTAAGCTACCTTAACTTCACTCTTGAATTTGCTAGCAGCATTAACAGCAACAGTAGCTGGACGCGCATGAAGACCAACTGGATCTACAACTAATACACTAATTTCTTTCATTTAAATAATCTCCTTTTACTTAATTATATTTTAAAACTTGTGAAAGCGCTTTACAAGTTTTTTTAAATTATTTGTGGTAAGTTTCGTTATTTAATATCTTAAAACTACGATAAATTTGCTCCAAAATAATAAGCCTTGTCATCTGATGCAAGAAAGTCATATCCGATAATTTAAGCTTATAATTGGCCCTCTTTCTAATATCTTCGCCAAGCCCTAATGAGCCACCTATGACAAAAGTAATCTTAGAATAATTGTTAAACAAATTATCAATCTTTTTGGCTAAAGATATTGAATCTAAAGAAGTACCATGTAAATCAAGTAAGATGACATAATCATCTTTATCAATCTTGCTTAATATCCTTGATGCTTCTATGTCTAACACTTCTTTTTCGTTATCTCTAATTGGCTCATCCTTTACTTCAATTACTTCAAGTTTATGATACTTACCTATTCTTTTTGTATAGTCATCAATAAGAGCCTTTAAATGTTCATTCTTAACTTTGCCAACACAAATTAACTTAAGCATTGGAAATTGTACCTATTAGTCTAATAGACTCATTATCTCTTAATATATCAAAGCTATATTCAGAAGCATCACTATATATTAAATTCAGCATTGAATCATAATCATTAATTTCAATATCATTTATCTTTAAAATGACATCACCTTTTAAAATACCAACATTCGCCGCAAAGCTTAGTGGTAAAACATCACTTACATAATAGCCACTAGTTAATTCAATATTAATATTTAAACTATTTACTTCATAATTTTGTAAATCACAAATATATTTACCTTTAAAACCAAAATTGATACGGGTATAGGCATTTGAATCAATGATTCTATCAGCCACTGTCTTTAACTCAGTACTTGTCAAAGATAATACCTTATCCCCATCTTGCATAGTAATCATGCCAACTACTTCACCATTCATATTTAAAACTGGTGCACCACTATAACCTTTTGATATATCGCCGCTTAATTGTTCAAGACCTAAATAATATTCATAGTCTTCCCCATTAAAAGTTATATGATTTAAGATCTCAACATATTTACTAGAAAGCATGGCAAATTTACTAGAAAAAGCATAATCTAAAGAACCATTTGTACCAATAGATAAAATGAACTCCCCATCTTTAAGTAAAGTACTATCACCAATTTTAGAAGCATTTACAAGATAAGGAAATTCGCATTCTATTATCGCAACATCGGCAAAAATATCATAGCCTAAAACTTTACCATTTGCCTTAGCACCACTGTTAAAAGTTAAAGTAACATCACTTGCTTCGCTTACTCCATGAAAACTAGTCGCAATGTAAACAATACCATCTTCACTTTTGTAGATAAAGCCACTTGAAACATTGCCCAATTGTTCAACAGCGACAATAGATGACTTATTTGTATCAATTACTTCAGAAAAATCCGTAGAAAAACCTGATACTTTATATTCATTTATAGTTTTATTATTTGTAGAATAATTACTAGTAGAAAAAGCGACAATTGAAACAATAATTAACCATAAAAACAAAATCGTAAATAGACAAATTAAAACATTCTTTCGCATATTAACTCCATGGAACCGTTGTACAATCCATTATCGTACAAGCATCAGTAAGCACACCATTGACAATGAAATGGAAGTGGGTATGAACACCAGTTGCATATCCTGTCATACCCATGACACCGATTTGTTCACCTCTACTTACTACTTGTCCTACTTCAACTAAAATCTGTGACATATGACCATAGTGGGTCTTATAACCATTTTGATGGTCAATGACAACATAGTTACCATCTATGCCATTATAAGCAGCTGTTTCAACAATACCTGTATCAGCAGCATATACAGCACCATATCTTTCATATTGATTGACAAAGTCAGTACCAGCATGGGAACCAATACCCGCAATATAGTAACAGCCCCAACCACAAGTAATCATTGGATTATCAACAGGCCATACATAGTTACCAGTACCAGTATCAGCCTTTCTTTGCGTACCAACTCTAATAACACCTTGTATAGGTTGTCTAACAACATTACTTGACTTAATTTCACCACTTTGAAGCACACCATTTACCCAAGTCTCTGCATACAATACATTTTTTAAACCATTACTTTCTTCTGTTTCAATGATTGTTGTACCAGTTTCAACTGTTGCATCATTAATATATTGTGGAGAATCAGGAATAACAATCTCTGAAGCAAGCCTATCCTTTGTCACCACAACATTAATAGGACTAGAGAAATAAGTAACATTAATCTTCATGCCAGGAGTTAAAACCTGTTCTTCTGAGAAAATGATATCTTGATTAATAAGCATTAATTGCTTAGGCGACATATTCTTGAAACGATAACCAATACCACGAAGAGTATCACCCTCCTCGGTTATGTAATATTGTTTCTCAACATCTTTTCCATAACACAAATACTCATATATTTGATTATAAGTTGTATATATTTCATCAGGATTAACACATTCACTTGAATAAGTAATTGTCTCTTGAATCCTTACATTCATATCAACACTACCAAATTCACTTGGCTCACTTACTGTTTGACCCTTAGAAACCGCCTCTAAAGTTTCATCAGAAACAAAGTTTCTTAAGAAAGCATCACGTGCTTGATAAAATAAATCTAAATCACTAACATAGATTACATCATAAACACCATCGCTTGTTGAAAATTCTATCGCATTAGTCTTGATACCTAATAAATCATTATCAATTAGATAATCAACAATTTTCTCATCTATATTCTCATAGACATTGAAACCTGTTTCCTTTACAAGCAATAAATCATCACTTAAACCAAGAGTGGTGTTTGGAAATTCTTCTTCATATTTTTTATATTCATTATCAATTTCATTATAAAAACTATCAAGATCACTAATTGCCCCAACTAGTTGCCCTTGATTATAAAGCATATTATAAGTAACAGCCTTATCACTAGTACTCAAGACATTTTGGCTAACTAAGCTATTAAGTACATAATCTTGAGCGCTACTATTTCTATCAAATATTAGTGGTAATCCCATTACAATAACAATGCTTAATAATAAACTAACTAATACACTTATTTTATTTTTCATTGATTCTCTTCACTATTACTAATCGAATAAAAAGCATTTATATCTTTTTCAAACGCAAGCTTAACAGTACCTATTGGACCATTACGATGCTTAGCAATTATTAGCTCAACATCTTCTCTTTTTTCACTTCGCTCTTCATCTTTTTTATAATAATCTTCACGATAAATAAACATTACAATATCAGCATCTTGTTCAATGGCACCAGATTCTCTTAAATCTGAAAGCATTGGCCTTTTATCATTTCTAGCCTCTACTGAACGTGATAATTGTGATAAGGCAATAATTGGCACATCAAGTTCTCTTGCCATAGCCTTGATCTTACGTGAAATATCCGAAACTTCTTGTTGACGTGATTCGGCCTTACTTGTTGATTGAATAAGCTGAATATAATCAATAATAATTAGATACAAACCATAGTCTTCCTTAAGCTTACGACACTTGGCATGCATATCCGAAATCTTTATACCTGGAGTATCATCAAAGAAAATCTTTTGACGCTTTAATTCTTGTTCAGCTTCCTTTAACTTTATCCATTCAGCCTCATTTAAAGTACCCTTACGAATCTTTTGGCCATCTACCTTAGCCTTAGCTGAAAGCATACGATTCGCTAATTGTTCACAAGGCATTTCCAGGGAAAAGATAGCACAGGCACCTGATGAAACCATGGCTGAATTTAGGGCGATATTAAGCGCTAAAGCTGACTTACCCATACTAGGTCTTGCCGCTAAAATAATCATGTCACTTCTTTGAAGACCTGCTGTCATTTGATCAAGTTGTGTAAAACGAGTCTTAACACCAGTTATAGCTGAACCTGCTGCTTCTATAGCTTCTATCTTTTTAACAGCTGATTCAAAGACTTCACTACCTGGCTTAAAATCACTATCAGTCCTACTTCTTGTGATATCTAATATTTTCTTTTCAGCCTTTTCAAGTACTTCATCAATACCAGCTTGGCCATCATAACCATCACTTGCGATTTCCTCACCCGCCTTAATGATTCTTCTAGCCAAAGACTTGTTTTTAATAATACGAATATATTCCTTAGTATTTGTCTTATCGATTGTCGCATCAGTAAGACTTAATAAATAATCCAATCCACCAATAGAATCAAAATATTCATAATCCTTTAATTTAGTACTTAAAGAAATAGTATCAATAGATTCCCTATTTTCAAACATGCTAGAACAGATGTTATAAATACGACGATGCTTATCCAAATAAAAATCATCGCTTTCAACACCAGCTTCGATACATTCTCTCATTGTTTCCTTAAATATTAAAATATTACCTAGAAGTGATTGTTCGGCTTCTAAGCTATATGGTAGACTCTTTTGACTCATTTTATTCCTCAATTAATTTAACTCTAATTGTACCTATTACACCCTTATGAAGTTCAACTTTAACATGAGAAAAACCTAAGGTCTTAATAGGCTCCTTATCAATAATCTTACGTTTATCAATTTCAATGCCTTTTTTCTTTAATTCTTCAGCAATTTCCTTAGTTGATACTGAACCTGAAACTTGACCATTTTTAGCCTTAACCTTAAAATCAAGCTCTATTGTTTCAAGCTTTTCCTTAATACTAATAGCTTCTTGTTCACTTAACTTATCTTGTAAAGCCTTTTCTTCATTTTGTTTAGCTAATACCTTATTAGCACTCTCACTTGCCACAACCGCTAAACCCCTAGCGATTAAAAAGTTTCTTGCGTATCCATCCGCAACTTCTTTTACATCACCTTTTTTACCTACTTTTTTTACATCACTTAACAATATTACTTTCATCTTCTTTTACACTTTCTAAATATTCATCTATACATTTTATCAAATTTGCATATAGTTCACTTAAGGAAACATCTTTCACCTGCATTCCTGCAGCAGATAAATGTCCACCACCACCCATTTTTTCCATGATGATTTGAACATTGATATTACCATCACTTCTTGCTGAAATTGCGACTTCATCTTTATTTATTTTACAAATCGCAAATGCTGCACTTATTTCCTTTATTTCAACCATTCTATCTACTGCTTGTGAGGCAATGGAACGTGGGATAATATCATCTTCACTCATACAAGAAATCATGATATTGTCATTATACTTTTTAGCATTGGCAATAATCGCATAACGCTTCTTACTCATTTCATAAGGTTCTTCAATTAATATCTCACACTCATTAGAATTAGCACCAAGCTGTTTTATAGTCTTTGCCACATCAAAGGTTCTTGAATCACTTCGATTTCTAAAATGATTTGTATCAATCAATAAACCAATATATAAGATATTAGCTTCTTGCTTAGACATATCAACATTTCTTGTAAAGTAAGGAAGAAGCTCTACGGTCATTTCTACAGCTGAACTAGCTCCAGCCTCAATATAAATAAATGAAGCGTCAACATCAAGATCAGCGCTACGACGATGATGATCGACAATAATAATCTTTTTAGCTTCTTTTAGTAAATTAGGGCTATTAGATAAAGAACTAGAATGATGATCAACCATTATTACTAAGCTATCTTCATCTAATAAAGATAGGGCCTCTGATTCAGATATGAAATTATGATGTTCATTTAAAGCATCGCTATATTTATTCATAACATCCTTAATCATTGTTTCTACACCACCACTTTTAGTGACAATATAGGCCTTCTTATTTACGGAATTTGTGATAAAACTCATCATTAAGGCTGAGCCAATACAATCCGCATCCGCATCTTTGTGTCCAACAATAATGACATTACTTGCACCATTAAGGAAATTCTTAATAGTATTAGCCATTACTCTAACCTTAACTCTACTAGCTCTTTCCTTGGCTTCAGATGAGCCACCATAGAAATTAGCTTCCTTACCAATTTGTCTTGTAACAACTTGGTCACCACCTCTAGTTTGAGCTATTTCTAAAAGAGAAGTAGCTTCCTTGTCTAGTTCAAGTAAATCAAGACTACCATAGGCAAAAGACATCGACAATGTTACATCAACACCACCACTTTTAGCTTCTCTTCTTACGGTATTTAAAATCGAAAAACGATCATCTAATAATTTCTTATAAATCTTATTATTCAATACCAACAATAATCGATTATTACGTAGTGTCTTATATACAACACCAAACTTGCGGAAATATTCAATAACCGGAACTTTAATATTGGTATTTATAAAAGAAACATCATTTTCATTTAGAGCTAATTCATCAAAATTATCAAAATTAACAACACCTAAAGTATAGGCATATTCATCAACTTCTTTTTGAAGATCATATTCAACAGAAATATCATTGAAAAATAAGACATAGGCATCATCTTTCTTACTAACTTCATATTTATCATCATTAATAACGACAATAGTCTTATCAACCTTACCACTTAATAAGTCTTTAAGCTCTGGCAACCATACCAAAATCTTTTCACCAACTTTATTTAAGTCTTTTTCTGAAAATAAATAAGATAGCCAAGTTATTTCATAGTCTTCGTTATATACAAGGATGCCGATTTGACTTACTTTTAAAGCCTCAGACATTGAAGAAGACAAATTTGATTCAATATCACCGGTAATTTGTTTGTGATAAACCGAAAAATAATAATATATCGCAATACTTAATATTAAAGATACACTCACGACAACAAGCGCAAGTATATTTAATTCATTATAAATGATGTAGTTTACAGCTAAGGAAACTACCATTAATATATATACAAGTACTACAAATATTATTATTCGCTTATTTTTTTTCATCTTACATCTCAATAATTTTTCTAAGTGGCCCACTTCCATATAAGAAGCCAACTACTACTAATATAATATATGATAATGGGAATAAAAGGATAATCGCAAGCACAACTAAGAAAATATTTATCTTTATCCCTCTTTTTCTTATATATAAAATCACAAAGAAATAGCCATAATAAACAAGCGCAAAAGAAGCCACAAATGATAGACATAAGATAATATACTTTAAAGTTTCATTGTTTATATTACCTATAAACATATAAAGACATGTCACAATCATTAACCCATAGGCAACAGGTACAGGCATCTTAATATCTAATGGACTATTTAAACCAATTTCTTTTATCTTAAATCGTTTTAAGACAAAAGCTGTAAGCAAGCTAGTTAAAAAGCCCTCTAATAGACCAGTTAAAATTACAGTTGCCACAAAGACAACAAGAATAAAAGAAGAAACATCACCAATTACTGTACTAACAGAAGTAAGACCTGTATATTTCACCATTTCATTGAAAGCCTCGCTGTAAGAAGCAATTTGATTATTAACAGAAACACCTAAAATAGGCATCACAACATAAGTAACCGCTACTTCCGCAATTATATAGACAATTATTGCCACAAGGGTAATCTTTCTACGATCCAAATTTTTACTAATCGCAAAAGAAACAGCTAATCCTACAATTATAGAAATCGGCATATAAATATAGGTAGTAAGGGAACCAAATAGAATTGTAAAAGCTAATAAGCCAACACATAACATTAGTCCATCACTTATTTTGTACATTGTTGAATAAGCCGCGATAACTACAGGTATCAACAAAACAATATAGGTCGTTAAAATATAGGATAATTGCCTATCAATTATCATGAGTGCTCCAATTATCGCAAGAAGCATTGCCCCAGTAGTTAATTTTTTTGTCTTGTTCATATCTGTAGTCCTTTCATGAAAATAGCCTCCGTTTAGGAGGCTATAAATATTAATTAATTAGTCAACGATGTAAGGTAACAAAGCCATTTGACGTGCTCTTTTGATTGCGGTTGTCAACATTCTTTGATACTTAGCACTAGTACCAGTTACTCTTCTTGGAGTAATCT
>CAVGFC010000007.1:0-5841 GCA_963628775.1 Acutalibacteraceae bacterium | reverse complement strand
CTAGTAGCTCCTAAATGAATGATTGGCTCTGCCTTAGGACAAGCCTTGCCAAAGGTGTGAATATGAGCCATTACATCATGTCTTAGTATGCTTTCTTCTTTTTTAGCATATTCATAGTCAATATCATAAATATGTTCCTTCATCTCTTGGATTTGTTCATCACTGATGTCTAAGCCAAGTTCTTGTTCAGCTTCAGCAAGGGCAATCCAAAGTTTTCTAAAAGTAGAAAATTTATTATTATTTGAAAAAATTTCTTGCATCTGTTTAGATGCATATCTAGTACATAGTGGATTTGTATAAGTATCGTTCATCCTTAGCGCCTTCAAACGAAACAATTATACTATATTTACTGATTATAAAAATATTAACATTTGTGAAACTTTTAGTTTATAATAATTTTATAAGTAATTCGGGGGAATCTTATGAATAATAAAATTATTGCGCTTTGTGGCAAAGGCGGGGTAGGCAAGACTTCTTTGTCTGCCACAATTGTTAAAATACTTTGTGAAAAATATCCCAATAAGAAGATTTTGGCCATTGATGGCGATCCTTCAGTTGGTTTAGCTACTGCACTTGGTGTAAAAGAATCAGGAACTATCAACGATATTAGAGAAGATTTTATTAAATTAGCCGATGAAAGAAGAGACAGTGAGGCTATTGAAATGCTTCATGAAGCAAGAGATCAAATCTTTGATAAATTAGTTGAAACTGATACTTTTTCTTTTTTAGCGATAGGTAGGCCTGAATCAAGTGGGTGCTATTGTTCAGTAAATGATTATTTAAGAGATTTAATCACAATGGTCGCTGATCACTTTGACTATGTAGTGATAGATGGTGAAGCAGGCATTGAACAAATAAATCGTAGAGTAATGGAAAAAGTTAATAATCTAATATTTGTAAGTGATGCCTCCAAAAAAGGAATTGACGTAATAAAGACAATTGATAAGGTAGCTAAGGAACTTGTAATGTATGAAAAGGCTGGTGTTATTATCAATCGTTGTTCAAATGTTAATTTATTAGAACATATTGATCTAGGTGATTTGAAATTACTAAGCACAATTGATGAAGACAAGACAATTCAAGAATATGACATTTTAGGAAAATCAGTACTAGATATTCCTAAAGATTCAAATATCTATAAGGGCGCTTATAAAACATTAAAAGAAATGGGGATTATACAGTGAAAGATTTAAAACACATGTTTGAACTTGAAAGGCTTTTAGAAGAAAGTGAAAACAAGTATGTAAAAGCTAGTCAAGAAAAAGGTAATAAGTGTATCGGTTATGCATGTTATAACGTGCCTGAACCACTACTTAATTTAAGTGGTTGTTTCTCAATAAGACTTAGAGCTCCAAGAAGTGGTTCACTTGATATTAGTACCTACTATATGACTAATTTCTTATGTGAATATACTAGAGCCTTACTAGAAAGAGCGATTGAAGGTGGCTATAACTTCCTTGATTGTTTGATTACACCAGATGGTTGTTCAATGCTTAATAGATGTATTGAAAATATGGAACTATTACATACCATGAAGAAAGATAATTTCTTTTATGAATATATGGAAATTCCAATGAAGGCTGATGATAATGGTTTAAATCTATATATACTTCAATGTAAAAATCATATCTTAACACCTTTAAAAGAAAAATTTGGCATTGATATAAGTGATAAAGCCTTATTTGAAGCGATTGATAAACATAATAGAGTATGTGAACTAATTAATGAAATTGGTCAATATCGTAAATTAGACAATCCAACAATAACAGGCCATGAGTTCCACATCTTATGTCTAGCTTCTTATTCTATTCCAAAAGATGATATCATCCCACTTCTAGAAGAAACACTTGAAGAATTAAAAACAAGAAAGCCAGATGATAAGTGTCCATATAAAGTAAGAGTAGAAGTAGTGGGTAGTGAAATTGATGATTTAGATTTCATTAAAACTATTGAAGATTGTGGTGCTTATGTATGCGCTGACAGATTCTGTTATGGTTCTTTACCTGGAAGAGAAAAGATTGTGGTAAATGAAAATGAAGATCCTTTAACCGCAATATGTCGTAACTATATGTATGCTTGTCAATGTCCTCGTATGATGAATCAAGATAAGATTCAAGGCAGAAGAAAATATGTGGCTGATATCGCAAAGGAATATAAGGCTGATGGTATTATCTATGAACAAGTTAAGTTCTGTGATCCTTGGGCATATGAGAGAATGGTTGGCACTGTTGATTTAAGAGAAAAATATGGTTATCCTGTATTACAACTTGATAGGCCATACGCAAATGGTGGTAGTGGCCAAATAAGAACAAGAGTACAAGCTTTTGTTGAAAGTATTGAAATAAAGAAACTAGGAGGAAAGAAATAATGGCTAAAGAAGTTGGAAAAGATAGTTTTGGTTCTTTCTATTCTGGTGGTAAAGTCTACAATAGACGTGAATGGCGTGGTCTAAAAGATACTTTGTATGACTATTCTAGATGGCTATATATCATGGGCCAATTGGCAGGCTTTATTATTAAGCCAAGAAATATAAAAGCTTTCTTTAGATACAGATGGATGTCAAATTATTTGGCAGTGCCAATGATGGTTGATAAGTTCTCTCAAGGCTTAAGAGGACCACAACTTAGAATTCTGCATGAAGAATTTGACATTATTATTTATGATGTTGCCAAACTTTTAGATTCTTTATTTAAGGGCGATAGAAATGTTGGCAATGATAAAAAGTTTTCCGATAAAGTTGTTTTATTAGATGAAAATGAAATGACAGCCGTTATGATGGGCTTTCCTACTTTAAAAGGCTTAAGTAGAGAAACACCAGCTGTTTATGTTTCGGTTTTATTAAATCAACATGCAGCAGAAAAATATATTGATATCGCTCAAGAATATGGCTTACCAGGTGATGTTTGTCCAATGCCTGAAGCTGAAGCTGGTGTCTCTATTGCGGATGATTTCCCAGTGCTTGGTGCTTGTGCTGTACAATGTAATACAACTTGTGATGGTTCTTTAATGGGCAATGGTGTTATTTCTAAAAGGCTTGAACTTGAAGATGGCGTGCCATGTTTCCAATTAGCTGCACCTTTACGCCACAAGGAAGATGATGTACAAGAATATGCTGCTCAAGAAATTAGGAATTGTATTAAATTCATTGAGGAAAAAACGGGTGAAAAGTGGGATTGGAAATATTACTTTGAATGCGCTAAAAGAGTTAATATTGCCACTAAAGCCCGCAATGAATGGTTAGATATTAATAAGACTGATTACCCACAGGTTGTTGGTGGCAATCTTGCCTTATATACAGAAACTAATTATATGGCAGTATGTGGTAAGGTTGATTTATTTAGAAAGGCTGATGAAAAGATTACACAAATCGCTAAAGAAGCTTATAAAAATAAGAACATGCTTGCGAAGCAGTATCGTCATAGAGCTATTGTATGGGGTGTTCAATCACATTTCTATATGGACTTCTTAGTATGGCTATTAAACTGTTGGGGTATAGTTCCTTTAACAGATATGCTTTCAATGGTTAACACAGACATGATAGCTGAAGAAGATACACCAGAAAATAGAGAAAAAGCTATCTATGATATGGCTTGGCTTACTGAAAACATGATTATGCGTAATCGTACTCATGGTGGCTATAAAGTGTTATTAGATGATTTATGGGAGATATGTGAAGAATTTAGAGCTGATACCGTAATTCTTTGGGAACATATGGCTTGTAAGGCACTTGATGGTATGCATGGTCAGTTTGAAGAAAAGGCTAGAGAAAAAGGTATTCATTTAATTTGGGTAAATCATGATTTGTTTGATCCACGTGTAACAAGTAAACAAGCAATCAGAGATCAAGTTAATAAATATATGCGTACAGTTTTAAGAGAAGAACCTATCGATCCTTCTCTAGAAATAATTAATGATGAGAGGTCTTGGTAATAATGAAATATTTTGGTGGATGTGATTCAGGTAGTACATATACAAAGTGTGTTATCTTAGATGAAGAAGGAAAAATAGTTAGTGATGTAACAATCAGAAGTAAGATTAATACAATTGATTCTTGTAATGACGCTTTAAATCAAGCTGTTAGTAAAGTAGCTGATTTAAATAGTCCTAAAGATTTAAGTTATTTAGTTGGTACAGGATATGGAAGAAATAAGGTACCATTCGCAGATGAAAATATTTCGGAAATATCTTGCCACGCTATGGGCGTCCATGTTGCCGACCCTGGTGTAAAAGCCATCATTGATATTGGTGGTCAAGATGTTAAGGGTATTGCGGTAGATAAAGATGGAACAGTATTAAATTTCGCCATGAATGATAAATGTGCAGCTGGTACTGGTAGATTCTTTGAAGCTATGGCTAGAGCCTTTGAAATGAGTCTTGATGATTTCTCTAAATTATCTTTAAAGGCTAAAAATATTATTCCTATTACTTCCCAATGCACAGTATTTGCCGAGTCAGAAGTTATCTCACTTGTAGGTGAGGGAAAAGCTACTGATGAGATTGCGGCAGGTATTGAACTTGCGGTTGCGAAAAGATGTTTCGTTATGGCTAAAAAAGCTGGGGCAACTGATAAGATTACTTTAACTGGTGGTTGTGCTAAAAATGATGGCTTAAAGGTCGCAATCGAACAAGTATTAAATCTAAAAGTAATTGATTTACCAATTGATCCGCAATTAATGGGCGCTCTTGGTGCTGCAGAATTCGCAAGAAAGAAAGGTTTGGCTTAATGAGAACAATTTTACAAATTATTAAAGTTATACTTATTATCTTAGCGATATTTTTTCCATTAACTTTTATTATTTATTTCTTTAATTTAGATATGAAGCTTACTTCAAAATTACAGGGGCCTATTCAAAAGCTTTCTGAGAAACAAAAAAGGGACCGTCATCTATAATGGTCCTTTTTGATGATGAAATAAAAAGAGTTTACGATCTTTTAAAACAATTACCATTAAAACAATTAGCTATCACAAATAATCTAATTGAAGATGTAGGCTCTGATAATATGATATTTAAAAGCGATACTGCTTTTGAACTTGGTGAAATTAATTCACTTTCTTTTGAGCTTATGACAAGCGCTATAGATATAGAAGATGGAATATATTTATGTGGCAAAGACTTAAATGAAATAAGCTCAAATGAAGATTTTATACGTATCACTTTATTAAATGTTAGAGATGATAAATTAAGTGGTAACGCTTTATATGATAGACTTGAACAAATTAAACTAGCTAAGTATAAAGTCTCACCAAAGGGTTATATGCTTAGAACTAGTATTGGTGGCAAGGAAAGAGTTAGGGTTTCAAATAGTTTAGACGCATCTTTTTCTTCAATTGGTAGTGCTTATTTAAAAGAATATAAAAAGTTAAATTATGTAAACAATGTGACTATAATATTTATTGTTGGTAAATGTGACTTATTTAATGACTTTGTAAAAATTGCCAATAAGAAAAAAGAAATAAGCGATACTATCGATCACATCTTAAAAGGTCTTATGATAAATGATTGTGATGCTTGTTCTGTTAAAGATTTATGTGATGAGGTAGAGGGCTTGAGGGAGATTCATAAAAATGGAAGAACATAATCATTATCATTCACCAGAAATAAAAAAGAAGCAATTAAATCGTCTATCTAAAACAATTGGCCATTTAGAAAAAGTAAAGAGAATGATTGAAAACGATGAGGATTGTGCTGATGTTTTAATTCAATTATCAGCATGTCGTGGGGCTTTAAATTCTTTAGGCAAGGAAATTATCAATGAACATATGGAACATTGTATAATTCATGCCATTGAAGATGGTGATACTAAGGCTTTAGATTCTTTTAAAGAAGCAATCAAAAAGTT
>CAVGFC010000006.1:0-4513 GCA_963628775.1 Acutalibacteraceae bacterium | reverse complement strand
TGTAATGAAGAAACTGGTTCTAAATGTATCAAACACTATGTTGAAAAAGAGGGTGGTGTTGATATGGGCTTTACACCAGATGGTGAATTCCCTGGTATTTATGCTGAAAAGGGTATGATTAGTGCTCAATTTAGGGCTAAGTCAAAAATCATTGATATTAAAGGTGGTGAGGCCAGCAATATCGTTTGTAAGAAAGTAGAGTGTAAGTTACCTCTTGATTCTTATGATGTTTCTAAATTTAAGAAGTATTTAGATGATAATAATATCAAATATGAAATAAATGGCGATACCGTAAAAGTGTTTGGTGTTGCTGCCCATGCTTCTGCTCCAGATAGTGGTGTTAATGCGATGAGTTATTTGATGGAAGCTTTATATAATGCTGATTTCAATGATGAATATGCCAACTTATATCATAAATATATTGGGTTATCTGTACATGGTGAAAAGCTTGGTATGCTAGCTTTAAAAGATGATGAGACCGACACTAGTGTAAATATTGGTGTCATTAAAAAAGAAGGTGACTATGTTACTTCAAGTGTTGATATTCGTTTCCCTATTACTAGAACCATTGATGATTGTAAGAAGGTTTTAGAAAATATTGAAGCACTAGAAATCAAAAATATGATTAATCCTTTATATTTTGAAAAAGATAGTCCAATGATTAAGGCGATGTTAAAGGCTTATAGAGATGTTACTGGTGATAATGGTGATATGATTGCCATAGGTGGAGGCACATATGCTAAAAGTATTAAAAATATTATTGCGTTTGGTTGTGCTTTCAATGAAGAAGAGAATCATATTCATGACGCTAATGAGTCTTTAGGTATTGAGGATTTTAAGAAACAAGTAGAGATTTATATAGAAGCAATTAAGAATTTAAACGAGGTATAAATATGACAAAGATGGCCTTAATTTACGATTTTGATAAGACTTTATCACCTAAGGATATGCAAGAGTTCCACTTTATTCCAAGTCTTGGCTATAAGTCAGCTGCCGATTTTTGGAGTGAGAGTAAGAAAAATAGCGACAAAAACAACATGGATTCTAATTTATCTTATATGCAGCTGATGGTAGAGAAAAGACCAGGCCTTACTAAAGATGATTTAATCAATGAGGGCAAGTATATAGAGCTATATAAGGGCGTTGATACTTGGTTTAAAAGAATAAATGCCTATGGTAAAAAGCATAATGTTGAGGTTGAGCATTATATTATTTCTAGTGGCATTAGAGAAATGATTATGGGAACTAAAATCTTCAATGATTTTAAACAAGTTTTTGCGTGCAGTTATGCATATGATGAAGATGGCAAGGTTATTTGGCCTAGTAGGGTTGTTAACTATACTACTAAGACACAATATTTATATCGTATAAATAAGGGCATTTTTGATGAGACAAATGATGTTGATTTAAATAAGAAAACACCTAAAGATGAAAAATATATTCCTTTTTCTAATATGGTATATTTTGGCGATGGCTTAACTGATGTTCCAAGTATGCGTGTAATGTTAGAAGAAGGCGGTTATACAGTTGCGGTATATGGTTCTAAACAAGCTAAAACAGATCTAGCTGATCCTTTAAAGGGTGATAATCGTGCGACTTTTGTTGCTGAAGCAGATTATTCTTTGGGTTCAGATGTTGAAAAGCTAGTTAAGGCTTTAATTGAATCGGTAGAGACAAATACCAAATTAGAAGAGTTTAAGAAGAATGGCTAATTTTTATTTAGATGACTATCGTTTAATTACAGTTAAGAAAAGTGAGTTGTTTCTAAATGAGAACTTAAAGCTTTTAAAAAACAATAAGGAACAAGACTTTGATTTAAGCGATGATGCTGAATATGTCTATATTCATTTAAAAGAAGACTTTAATGAAAAAGATAATTACTTGATTTTATTAGATGATATTCCTTATGAAATACGTTTTCGTTTTATAACCCAAACTGAGCGTTTTGACTATGAATATAAAGTGGATTTAAATACCCTTGGTTCTTTTATAGAAGGTAATAAGACAATCTTTAGGTTATGGTCTCCACTAAGTAAGAGGGCAAGATTATATCTTGATAATAAGTCTTATCTAATGGAGTATAAGGGTAAGGGTATTTTTGAGCTAACTTTTAATCAAAACCTAGAATATCATTTTTATCATTTCGCTACTTTAAGAGAAAAAGTATATGAATTCAGCGATCCTTTTTCTTATGCTGATAAAGATAACAAGAATTCTTTTGTTGTAGATAGAAATAAATTGAATACTAGGGGATTCGAACCTACTAAGGGATTCGAACCCCATAGTATCCCAATCATCTATGAAACTTCTGTAAGGGATTTTACTAGCGATAGTATTAGCTTTATGTATCCTAAGACTTTTAAGGGACTTGCAGAGGAAAATGCTAAGCTTGATGGTAATCCTGTTGGTTTTGATTATTTAAAGAAGTTAGGTATTACATATGTACAATTGATGCCGATTTTTAACTTTGATTTAGATCATAGTAATTATAATTGGGGCTATAATCCTGTTACTTATAATAGTTTGTATTTACCATATTGTTTTGATAAAGGCCCGTATGATCAATTAAATGAGTTAAAAACATTTGTTGATTTGGCTCATAAATATAATATAGGTGTCACATTGGATGTTGTCTATAATCATGTTTATAATGTTAAATCTTTTAATTTAGCTAATATGTTGCCTTATTATTTCTTTAGATACAAAAATGGAAAATTAGGCAATGCTTCATATTGTGGCAATGAGCTTAGAAGTGAGGCTTATTTTACAAGAGAGTATTTAAAGCTTTTAATTAAGCGTTTTATTGAAATATTTGATATTGATGGTTTACGTTTTGACTTAATGGGCATTTTAGATATTGATACTTTACTTGAGATAAAAGACTCATCAAGAAGTATAAAGCCATCTTTTATGCTTTATGGTGAGGGGTGGAATATGGGGGATATTGTGCCATATGAAAATCGCGCAATCAAGGAAAATGCTTATAAGATGGAGGGCATCGCTTTCTTTAATGATGATTTCAGAAGAACAATAAGGGGTAATTATATTGATGATAAGAATGCCTATATGTTGGGCGATATTGGCTTAAGGGATCAAGTAAAACATGTTTTAAGTGGTTCTTATGAATATGGTTTAAATATTCATCAATCAATTAATTATATAGAGTGCCATGATAACTATACTATCTATGATAAGATTTCTCGTTTCTTTGAAGATGAAAAGATGGCAATTAGAGTATCTAAACTAGGGCTTGCTTTGGTGATGATTTCTAGGGGTATTCCTTTTATTCATTCTGGCCAAGAGTTTTTAAGAACAAAGCATGGTATTGATAATAGCTATAATCTTGATGATGATATCAATATGCTAGATTGGCATCGTAAGAATAAATATGAAGATGTTTCTAAGTATTTTTCGGATTTATGTGTTTTAAGAAAGACTTACAATGTATTTAGTAAAGAGGATACAAATGTTGAATTTATTGATTATTATGAGGTTTTAATATATAAGCTTGATAATTTAACTATCTTTATTAATCCATGTATTTTTGATCATGTATACAATGATGAAAATGAGCATCAAGTTATTTTTGATGAAAGTGGTTTTGTGAATTATAAGGCTACTGTTTTAAAAATAAAAGCTTTTAGTATTTTGGTGACTATTTAATGAGTAAACGCTTACATTTGTAATATAATAATAGTAGTACGAGGGGTATTTGTTGATATGAATAATAATTCAATGGTAGCGATGATACTTGCTGGTGGAAGAGGTTCACGTCTTTTTGATTTGACAAAGACGGTAGCTAAACCGGCAGTTCATTTTGGCGGTAAGTATCGCATTATTGATTTTGCGCTTTCAAATTGTGCAAATTCAAACATTCATACTGTGGGTGTCTTACTTCAATATGAGTCTACTTTACTAGGTTCATATGTTTCTCATGAGCATACTTGGGGACTCGATATGAATGGTGGTGGTGTTTATGCTTTATCACCTAGAGAAAAAGATGAGTCTAATCTTGATGTTTATCGAGGCACAGCTGATGCTATTACACAAAATCTTGATTTTTTAGATGGTGAAGATCCTGAATATGTTCTAATTCTTTCAGGTGACCATATTTATAAGATGAATTATGAAAAGATGCTTAATAAGCACATTGAGTCTAAGGCTGAGGCAACTATTGCGGTTATGGAAGTTCCAAAGAAAGAGGCAAGTCGTTTTGGAATTATGAATTGTGATTCTAGTGATAGAATTGTTGAATTCGAGGAAAAGCCTGCTCATCCTAAGTCTAATTTAGCTAGTATGGGTGTCTATATTTTCTCTTATAAGACTTTAAGAAAGTTCTTAAAGGCTGATGAGAAAAAGAGCGATTCTAATCATGACTTTGGTAAGGATATTATTCCTGCTTATTTAAATGCTGGTCTTAAGTTACAAGCTTATCGTTTCAAGGGCTATTGGAAGGATGTTGGTACTATTGATTCTTTATGGGAAGCTAATATGGATTTATTAGATCATACAA
>CAVGFC010000005.1:0-9615 GCA_963628775.1 Acutalibacteraceae bacterium | reverse complement strand
GTTAGTACTACTGGATAGTTACAAGCCAATTACCTTTAGGTGATTGGTAATTGACATCTATAAACTTTGATGAAGCCTCTTTTTCTTGCCTTCTAATATTTCAAACAGCCAATTGGAACTACTATTACTCCATCACTTCTTCTATAGGCACAATCACCATTTGCGGTTAAAACCATTAAGAATGATGGTTTTTTCATTTTTTCAGTATCAATTTTTGAAGCTAGTTTCTTTAAAGACTCACTACCTTCATCAATAAGTCTGTTGCCTCCAAGTTTAATCTCAATAAGACCATAAGAACCATTTCGACAATGAATAACCGCATCGCATTCTAAACCACTTCTATCTCTATAATGATAAACACCAGCATCCAAGGCATCGGCATATACTCTTAAATCTCTTATAGCCATTGTTTCAAACATCAAGCCCATTGTTTCTAAATCATTCAACAAATCATTAGGTCCCATACCTAAAGAGGCAATCGCAATAGATGGATCAACAAAGTATCTTGTATCAGCTGTTCTTATTGCGGTTTTAGAACGCAAATTAGGATTCCACGCTTCCATATCTTCAACAACAAATATTTTCTTAAGAGCCTTAATATAAGATGACACTGTTTTATTAGAAATATCTACATTTTCATTTTCCCTTAAGTCCTCTAGAATTGTATCAATAGAAACCTGTCCACCTTGATGTCTTGCATATGAACGCATAAGACGTTTTATGTAAGATGCATCTTTTTTAACGCCATCAACTCTTGAAACATCTTCATTTACAAGCCCGTCATAATAATCAATAGCTTGTCTTAGCGCTATATCTTTTGGCAAATCCAAAGACATAGGCCAGCCTCCTCTACAAATCAAAAACGCAATATCTTCTAAATTTAGTAACGATGTTCCCCTTATTACTTGGCTTTGATTTTCAAACAATTCTGTTAGACTTACATTTCCATTTGATTCTCTTGACTCATATAAACTCATGGGCCTCATTTTTAGCCAACTAAAACGTCCGGTACCAGTATGAAAAATTTCATCAGTATTAGCTGGTGTTGCAGAACCTGTTAGAATATATAAACCGAATTTATGCTTATGATCAACTGAAAAACGTATTGCGTCCCATAGCTTAGGCGCAATTTGCCATTCATCAATAAGTCTAGGATTATCGCCTTCTAATAAAGACTCAGGATCTATATCAACACGCATTAAGTTTTGTTTAAGCTTACTTGACTCATCCATGTACAAAACACTTGCTGATGCATTTTCGGCAGTTGTTGTTTTTCCACACCATTTTGGTCCTTCTATAAGTACTGCTCCCTTACTTTGAAGCTTTTTTTCTAAAAGAATATCTGCAACTCTATCCTTATAAAATTCCATATTAATACCTCTAAAGTACCCTTATAATAGCATCACTTCCACATTTGGTCAATTTTTACTTCCTAATTTGGCAAGTTTTTACTTCCCAATTTGGCAATATTTTGTTTCCCAATTTGGCATAAAAAAATGATACCCAAGTATAATCTATCTTTTGAGTACCATTTAATAAATGTTTAAGCTCTTGAAGAATACTTACCATCAATAGTTGAGACAATAATTCTTTCACCATTGTTGATAAACATTGGAACCTTAACTTGTAGTCCTGTTTCACATACTGCGTTTTTTAAAGCGGCTGTTGCGGTATCACCTTTTACAGCTAATTCACATTCTACAAGTTCTAGTTCTACTTTATCAGGTAAAGTAATACCTAAAATTTCTCCTTGATAATCTAGAACACTAACTTCTAAATTTGGTGTTAAGAAATTAAGTTCCCAACTTAAATTTGACTTAGGCAATTCAATTTGTTCATAGCTTTCATTATCCATAAATACAAGTGAATCACCTGCGTCATATAGATATTGCATAGTCTTTTTATCAATACTTGCCTCACCTACTTTATCACCACCAATTAAGCTTAATTCCTTAACAACACCAGTTTTTGGTTCTTTTACTTTGACCTTAACTTTCATCTTAGCCATAGCTGTTTTATTTAGGGCAATATCGATACATTGATATAAAGTGCCTTCCCAAGTAAAACATTGTCCTGGTTTAATTTCTGTGCAATTTATCATAATAACTCCTTTTTTTACTGTCTAATTTTATTATTATCGCACTTTTAAATCAACAATCATTCTATCACTTACCACAAGTGTTAAATTGATACCGTTACATTCTAGATAATATTCATCATTTAAACTAGTTACTTGTACTAGCCCTTCATCTATATAGTAATCAACTAAATCATCTCCACAATTTAAAATACACTTAGCTTTTTGAACCATTTGAGCTTCAATAGAAAAATCATCATAAAAATCATTTAATTCGCTATAAATAGAATTAGCAGTAATTAAATAGTTAGTATAAATCATAATCATCTCGATCGCCATCATCATAATTATCAGGAAGCTCGTCGAGATGAAACCCTTTTTCTGTGCCAATATTTCTTTCATATTCTTTATTATCATTTGTTACATATCTTAAATAAAGACAGCCATTCTTGACAAAAAAATTAGCTTCTTTAATATCATTTAAATAGATTTGCGTACCAGGACTTAAAATCAATTTATCATTGACATAATAAAGTCTATAGTTATCATTGTGATAGATAAAATCAATTTGATAATCACTTATCCTCAAGTCATAGGCAATAAGTAATATTCTTCTTAAGTCCATTAAAGCTATTTCATTATTAACTAAGTTATAATCAGGATTAATAAAAGACAACAGCCTAAATATTGTGCTTGAAATTGGTAAGATACTTAAAGTAATAAGCAAGGCAATTAAGTATCTTGATTTGATAAATCCCTTATTTGACATGCTTCACACTCACTATTTCTTATAAATAAATAATCATATTTTTCATTATTTATATCGATATATTTTTGATAGCCATTATAGTAATTATCAAATTGTTTAAACAAAACAAGACAAAGTAAAGATAAAGAAGTCACAATAATAATATTTACTAAAGCGTCAACTAATAAAAAACCCTTATTATTCATATGTTAAATAGCCATTGCCAATATGACTAACCACCTTATGATTATTAAAGTAATAAGTATTAGCCCTATTAATATGACCTGCTTCATTAAAATAAATACTATTATCACTTTCTAGAATTACACTTTCTCTGTTTCTTAAAGCACTTACTTGAGCCAGTAAGTATTCATTCATAAAGTCATAAGAACTTGAATCAACACTTATCGCTTTTCTAAGTGTTAAACACATGCATCCCATAACAATCAAAGTAACTACCAACATGTCAATAAGTGTATTTCCTTTATTATTAATCATGATAACTTTGACCACCACTTATATAAATATTCTTACCATTTGAACAAGTTACTTGATCACTACTTATAAGTCCTGCTGAAACTAAGTCACTAGTACTAGAAGGATATTGGCCATAGGTCAATTTATATTGAACAATGGCTGAATCTACAACTCTAGTTAAAGCGTCACAGGCATTATTATCAACGCTATCAATTACTTTAGAAACATTGGGTATTGTCAAAAGAAATAATACCGCAATAATCATAACTACTATTACCATTTCTAGTAATGTAAAACCTTTTTTGTTCATAAGACCTCCTTTAAAAATTAGCCAAAGCATTCATTGGCAAAAATAATATTTGATAGACAAAGATGATAACTACTCCAATCAATACATAGGTAACAAGTTGAATTGATAAAGCTAGTTTTTTCATCTTGGCCTTTATTAGATTTGTATTTAGATTTATATAATCATTTAAGATTTTTAAAAAAGATAGAGAATATGTACCAATATTAATAAACTTACTTAAAGAATAATCATAATAACCTTGTTTACTGGCATCTATTAATGAGACACCTTCAAGTAACTTTTCATCTAAATGAAAAGCCAAAAAAGAAACAATAGGCTTATTATGTAAACTCTTTAAGATATTTAAAGATTCCTTAGACTTATAACCATTATTTATACAGATGCATAATAAACTGATAAATTCGACACAGAAGTATTTTTGAACAATGGTATTTGGCAAATACTTACAAACTAAAATATAGAATAAAGTAATATTTTTATTATTAAAGAAATATAAGATTCCAAATAATATCACTAATAATAGAAAATAAAAGATATAGACTATTACTCTTAATATGATTCTAAATATTTGGATGCTTTTATAGTCACCCACAAAGCTTTTTAACATATTTAAAATTGTATCTAAGCCATAGGCATCAAAAATATATAAAGCACTAAGTGATACAAATAAAAGAATAAAGGGATAAAGAAAGGAAGACATAAAAGTCTTAGTGTTTTCCTTGTTTTTATCAATAAAAGCAAGTGAGAGATTTAAACTATCATTAAAAGGCATGCTGTTAATTAAGGAATTAAGATAGGGGCTTATATTTTTGGGCAAATATTTAATAATTACTTCTTCTATTTGTTTACCTTTATCTAACTTATCAATGATTGAATCAATGATTTCTTGATTGTCTTTATTCTTAATTAAATCAAGTGCTTGTTTAAAAGAAAGACCAGTCTTTAATAATTCATTGATAGAGATTAAATCATCATATTTAAGAGCTTTATTTCTAGTAAATTCCATCTCTTATTCCTTTCTTGATTTGATAATCAATACTTAAGAAATTATCGGAATTTCTTTTATGATGACGAAAATAATCTATTTCTTCCTTAGTCATGATTTCATAAATTACCGTCTTTTCATGAGACCTGTTGATAATCATTTTTTGATGCACTAAACATAAAAGCATTTCATATAAATAATCTTCGCTAACCCCTAAATCAACCATTCTAGAGATAGAAGAAGCACAAGATGATGCATGTATGCTACTTAGTACTAAATGGCCTGTATTAGCGGCTCTAAGGGCCATCTTAGCAGCTTTATCATCTCTTATCTCACCTATCATGATAATATCAGGGTCATGTCGCATTATTTGTTTAATACCAGCTTCATAATCAAAACCAATTTTTTCATTGATTTGTAGTTGGACAAACTTATCACTTATGACTTCTATTGGATCTTCAATAGTATAAATGATAGAACCCTCAACACTTTTTAGTAGTGAATATAAAGTAGTAGTCTTACCAGAACCCGTAGCACCTGAAAATAAGATTAGGCCATTATCCTTTTTTAGTAACTCTTTAAAATATCTATTTTGACTTTCAATTTTAGATAAATTATCGGCATCAATTTTTAAATTTGAATTAAGAATCCTTAAAACACCATTTGTTGAATTATAAGTATTAATAACCGCAAACCTTAAAGATAAAACATTATTATCAAGTAATTTTTCAAATTGACCAGTTTGGGGTGTATTTAAAGTTCCCACATCTAAATTTGAACAATATTGAAGATAACGAATTAACCTATCATCTCCCTCCTTCCTTTTTACCTTTCTGATGACATCATTAATACGCATAAATATTTCTACTTGATCATATTTTTGAGAAAAATGAATATCACTCGCATTGTTTTTTACCGCAAGTCTTAGTATCGCTAATAATCTTTGTTCCATATACTACTTTATTGACATGAAAATCAAAAATTCCTACCCCAAAATAAAAAAATGTAGTCTTTTCGACTACATGTAAGGATTATTTTCAATTTCAAAGCCTAAAACACTAGCTTCATCATGTCCTGGATAAACAATTAAATTAGGATCTAACGTGCTTAATAGTTTAAGGGAATGCTTAAGCTCACTAACACTGCCCCCTTCTAAATCTGTTCTACCACATGATAACCTAAATAAAGTATCACCAGTAAAGATACAATCATTAAATAAATAACACAGAGAACCCTTAGAGTGACCTGGTGTAAATATTACTTCAAACTTAAAGGCACCTATTTCATATTTTCTTTCTTGTACAGACACAAGAGGCACACTTATGGTTGGAACATATTGTAGACCAAATGACTTACCCATACTTCCATCTTTTGTCATATCGATATCAGCTTCATGAATATAAATAGGAACATTGTATCTCTTATATAAATCATCACAGGCCTTAATATGATCAAAGTGGCCATGAGTTAATAGGACTGCCAATAATTTTTTATTTTCTAATAAAGGTAGTAACTTATCAATCTTACAAGCAGGATCAATTAAGATACAAGTATCTTCTATTTCTAAGAAATAAGTATTAGTTTGAAATAGACCACATTTTAAACACTTTACTTGCATATATTAAAAAAATAAGCTTAAGCTTATTTTTTCTCCTTATGAACAGTCATCTTATTACATCTAGGACAATACTTCTTAACTTCCATTTTGTCTGGATGTTTTTTCTTATTTCTTGAACCGATGTAATTCTCTTCACCACATTCAGTGCATTTGAATGTTATAAACTCTCTAGGCATTACTACTAACCTCCATTTAACGCTTTATAATAATAACATATTTTTTATTTAAGGTGCAACACTAAAAAAGTGCTTCCTCACTATTAATCTTTAGATGTTTATAGGCAAGAGGAGTCACTTCTCTTCCCCTTGAAGTTCTATTGATAAAACCAATTTGTAATAAATATGGCTCATAAACATCTTCAATAGTAATTGCCTCTTCACCAATTGCTGAAGCAATTGCCTCTAGCCCCACTGGACCACCATGGTATCTTTCAATGATACCCTTTAGATAACGTATATCAACATCATCTAGACCAATAGAATCAATCTTTAAGCGGTCAAGAGAACTTTTGGTGATATCTAAATCAATAGTTCCATCATTTAATACTTGAGCGAAGTCTCTTACTCTTCTAAATAATCTATTGGCAATTCTAGGTGTACCCCTACTTCTTAAAGCTATTTCCTTTACCGCTTCATCATCAATACTTGTATCAAATACCTTTGCGGTACGTGATACAATCTGGCCAAGTTCTTCTTGATTATAATATTCAAGCTTTGAAATAATGCCAAACCTATCTCTTAAAGGTGAAGAAATAGAACCCATACGCGTTGTAGCTCCAACAAGGGTAAAAGGAGGTAAATCAATTCTTATAGATCTTGCACCTTGTTCCTTGCCAACAACCACATCAATCGCATAGTCCTCCATTGCAGGATATAATACTTCTTCAACCGTTTTAGGCAGACGATGTATCTCATCAATAAATAAGATATCACCTGCTTCTAAAGAAGATAAGATAGCGGCTAAATCACCACTTCTTTCAATAGAAGGGCCACTGGTTACCTTTACATTACTGCCCATTTCATTGGCTAAGATATAGGCAAGAGTAGTCTTACCTAGTCCTGGTGGGCCATAAAAAAGACAATGGTCTAAAGATTCATCTCTACTTTTAGCAGCTTGAATATAGACATCAAGATTACTTTTAAGTGAGCTTTGGCCAACATATTCTTCTAATTTTTTAGGTCTTAAAGAAAGTTCCTCATCACTTTCTAGTTTTTCAACTGATAAAATATCGTTTTCTTTATTCATAATTACTTAATTTTCGCTAACATCGTAAGTGCACGTTTAACATACATATCCGTGCTTAAATCCTCTTTGGACAATTCTCTTATAACATTTTTAAGCTCTGCTTGTTTATAACCTAAACTCTTTAAAGCCATAATCGCATCATCTAGTTTCTCATTTTTAACTGTTTCTTCACTTCCAGAAACAAGTTTTCCCTTTAAATCTAGAATAATTTGACTAGCGGTTTTAGCGCCTACTCCTGGCATTGATTTAATAAAGGCCACATCAGAGTTTTCAATGGCTTCAACAATTTTATCTGTCTTAGCTTTTGCCAGCATGCCACTAGCAGTCTTTGGACCTAAGCCTTTAACTGAAATCAATTTAATAAATAATTCATATTCATCATAAGATAAAAAGCCAAATAAAGATTGTTCATCTTCTCTAATATTTTCATAAGTATAAATTAGTACTTCATCACCTATTTTTAAGCTTTCAGGATGATAAAAGTTAATGCGGTAACCAACATTATTTACATCTAGTAATACATAATCTAAACCGAAAAGATGAACTTTTCCTCTTAAAAAACCAATCATAACTTAATTTATTTTACCATAATAAAAGAAGACCTTAGTCTTCTTCTTGAAAATCATCTTCATCATCACCATCAACAAATTCAAAGCTTGTATCTTTAATGAAGACTCTATCGCCATCTTTACAACCTTTTTGCCTTAAGGCTTCATCAACTTTCATCTTACTTAAGACTCTGGCGAAACGTAAAGCAGATTCTTCATCTTTTAGATTTGTACGAGCGAATAATCTTTCAATCTTTTCACTTTCAATTCTAAAGATACCATTTCCTTCATTAAATACTTCAAATTCCTTTTCAGGAGTATATGTATAAACAACCTTTTCATTTGTCTTAGCTTCATCATATAGGGCAAATTGTGGAAGCTCTTTAAGCATATCCTTGACCTTATATAAAACTGGACTTAGTCCTTCATTTAAAATGGTAACTGTTTCAAATACTTCAACATCTTTATATTTTTCTTTAAAGCGTTTTAAATTATCCTTCGCATTATCACCATCCATCTTATTGGCAATCACAATTTGAGGTCTTTTGTCTAAGTTACCAGGATAATCTTTTAGTTCCTTATTGATGATTTCATAATCACTTATTGGATCTCTATATTCTCCAGACATATCTAAAACATGTAGTATTAGTCTACATCTTTCAATATGTTTTAAAAATTCATGTCCTAAGCCCTTACCTTGTGAAGCACCTTCAATTAAACCTGGCAAATCCGCCATGACAAAGGAAGTATCACCAACTTTTACAATGCCAAGTTGCGGAACTAAGGTAGTAAAGGGGTAATCAGCAATTTCAGGTCTTGCCTTAGAGACAACTGATAATAAAGTAGACTTACCAACACTTGGAAAACCTACAAGTCCTACATCAGCTAATAGTTTAAGTTCTACTTCAACTTCTTTTTCTTCACCAACTTCACCAAGTTGAGCCTTTTCAGGAACCGAATTTCTAGAAGTCGCAAAGTGACGATTGCCTTTGCCACCTTTGCCACCCTTACAAATAACAGCACGGCTATCAAGCGTATTTAAATCAGCAATAATACTATTATCAGCCAAGTCTTTTACAATGGTGCCAAGAGGTACTTTAATAACGACTTCTTTTTTAGATTCGCCATACATATTATTAGACTTACCATCAGCGCCATTTTCACCCTTGATCATTTTGTTGTATCTTAAATCAAGTAAAGTGCTCTTATTAGTATCTACTTCAAAGACAATAGAGGCGCCATCTCCGCCATCGCCACCAGTTGGACCACCAAAGGGATTGTATTTTTCATGCTTAAAAGCGACAAGACCATTGCCACCATTTCCAGCTTTTAATTTAATTTTTACTTTATCTATAAATTGCATAACTAATTAAAAATAAAAGGCCTAATAAAGGCCTTAAGATCTTAAGCAACAGGATAGCAAGAAACTTTCTTCTTATCCTTACCAAGACGTTCATATTTAACAACGCCATCGCAAGTGCAGAATAAAGTATCATCGCCGCCTCTTGAAACGTTTGTACCTGGATGAATCTTAGTACCTCTTTGACGGTAAATGATTGATCCTGCAGTAGCAAATTGACCATCGGCAACCTTCGCACCTAATCTCT
>CAVGFC010000004.1:0-22435 GCA_963628775.1 Acutalibacteraceae bacterium | reverse complement strand
TTGAAGATGGTGATACTAAGGCTTTAGATTCTTTTAAAGAAGCAATCAAAAAGTTTTCGTTATAGGATGATTTCATCCTTTTTAAATTAATAATTATGAAAATTGAAGATGTAAACATAAAAGATGCAAGTAACTTACTAAAAATATATGAACCATATGTTAAAAATACAGCCATTACTTTTGAATATGATGTTCCAACTTTAAAAGAATTTGAAGATAGAATAAAAACTATTTCAAGTAAGTTCCCTTATATTAAATTGATTGATAATGATGAAACTGTTGGCTATGCTTATGCCCGTGCTTTTCAAAGTAGAGAAGCCTATAAATTCGACGTAGAAGTATCTATTTATCTAGATGAAAATCAAAGAGGAAAAGGCTATGGTAAAGTCTTATATACAGAACTATTAAAGCGTTTAAAACAAATGGACATCGTAAATGTTTATGCCTGTATCACAAGACCCAACAAAGAAAGTAAATATGTAAGTGATGCTAGCTACAACTTTCATTTGAGATGTGGCTTTAAATTAGTTGGTACTTTTAAAAAGTGTGGTTATAAATTTGATGAATGGTTTGATATGGTTTGGATGGAAAAACAAATATGATTATTTTGATTGTTTTGCTCATTATTTATCTTTTCATGATTGCGCCTAATTTAAATAGAAAAAGAATCATTTCAATGAAAGCCTTTCAAGAGGTTTACATTGCCCATCGTGGTTTATTTAATAATGATGATGTAGTAGAAAATAGTTTAAAGGCTTTTATAAAAGCTAAAGAAAATAATTATGGAATAGAACTAGATGTACAACTTACCAGTGATGATAAACTAGTTGTTTTTCATGATGAGTCTTTAAATAGAATATGTGGTATCAACAAAAATCTAAGGGATTGTAGTTACGATGAATTATTAAGTTATCCTCTTTTAAATACACAAGATAAAATTCCTTTATTTAAAGATGTATTGGATGTTCTTGATAAAGATGTCCCTTTAATTGTTGAAATAAAAGCGGAAGGTGATCCCATCAAAACTTGCGATGAGGCTATAAAGCTATTAAAACAATACGATTTAAACTACACTATGGAATCTTTTAGTCCCTTTGTTGTATTACATCTTAGAAGAAAGTATAAAGATATTATTAGAGGCCAATTAGCCTATAATATGCTAAAAGATAAAAATGAGCATTCTAGTCTTTGGGTTAAATTTAGATGTACTTATTTATTAAATAACTATTTAACTAGACCTGATTATGTAGCTTATGATGTTGAAAACACAGATAATTTATCTTTTAGAATTGTATCTAAATTATTCAAAGGTGAATGTGTTGCTTGGACAATAAAGAATGAGGAACAACTAAATAAATCAAGAAAGTATTATCAACAATTTATCTTTGATTCATTTAGGCCTAAAGATTTATGAAAAATTTTTCTGAAAATATATTGACATTATTTTCTAATGTGAGAAAATAAATCTCGTAAAAATCTATGTATAGAGGTAGCGACGAAGATTAGTAGCTAAGTAAAGAGGCATCTGATGATCTTAGTGAAAGGCAACCGTCGCCGAACAAATTAGATAGGCATATCTAGTTTGTGGGGATCTAGGGAATACCTATTTCACTCCTTCGTTAAGAAGAGGCGCTATTATATGTCCGATGATTATTGAATCGTATGTGTGATGGCCATACGATTTTTATTTAATCTAAGGGAGGATATATAAATGAAAAGATTAATTAATGTTTTACTTGTAGTGATGATGTTTTTGACGTTTAGTGCTTGTTCATCATCAAATTCAAGTGATGAAGAAGAAACAACTGTTAATAGTGGCGTTGAAGATGGCGTATTAACTATCGCTATGGAATGCGCTTATGCACCTTATAACTGGACACAAACTGATGATTCAAATGGTGCTGTGCCAATTAAAGATACAAGTGACTATGCCAATGGTTATGATGTAATGATTGCGAAAAAGATTTGTGAGGCAAATGGTTGGGAACTTGAAATTGTAAGAAGTGATTGGGATTCACTTGTTCCAAGTGTACAAACTGGTGTGATTGATGCGGTTATTGCTGGTCAATCAATGACTGCCGAAAGAAGTGAACAAGTTGATTTTGCAGGTCCTTACTATTATGCTTCATTTGCGATTTTAGTAAAGAGTGATTCACCTTTAGCTAACGCTACTTCAATTGCTGATTTTGCCGGTTATACTGGTACTGCTCAATCAGCTACAATTTGGTATTCTGATTGCTTACCACAAATGGAAGGTGCTAATATCGCAACTGCTTCTGAATCAGCTCCTGCTATGATTATGGCTGTTGAATCTGGTACTGTTGACTTTGTTGTTACTGACTTGCCAACTGCTACTGGTGCAACTGTTGCTTATCCTGATTTAACTGTTCTTGATTTTACAGGCACTGATGGTGACTTTGTATTCTCGGATGAAGAAAGAAGTGAAAATGTTAATATCGGTGTTTCTGTAAGAAAAGGTAATACAGTCTTAAAAGAGGCAATCGATTCTGTTTTAGCTACAATGACTGTTGAAGATTTCAATGCTTTAATGGATGAAGCTATTTCTATTCAACCTCTTGGAGAATAATCAATGTTATTTGACGATATCGCAAAAGCATGGTCGCGTTATAGTTCTTCATATTTAGCTGGTATTAAAAACACCATCATACTTGCTTTTGTTGGTACAATACTTGGCTGTTTGATTGGCTTTCTATGTGGAATTTTACAAACTATACCTTATAAAAAGAATGATAATCCTCTAAAGAAGTTTTTCTTAAAACTTCTAAGAGGAATCATTAGAATCTATGTTGAATTCTTTAGAGGTACACCAATGGTGCTTCAAGCTGTCTTCTTCTATTATGGACTTCCATATATAAGTGGTGGTGTGGCTAAGTGGTCTGGTGTATGGTCTTGCGCTATTCTTGTTGTTTCCATCAATACTGGTGCTTATATGGCAGAAACGGTAAGAGGCGGAATCCTATCTATTGATAAAGGTCAAACTGAAGGTGCTAAGGCTATTGGCATGAACCATTGGCAAACAATGATCCATGTAATATTACCTCAAGTATTAAAGAACATACTTCCGCAAATTGGCAATAACTACATTATTAATGTAAAAGATACTTCAGTAATGTTTATTATTTCTTTCTCAGAATTCTTTGCGGCCCATAGAGCCGTAACTGGCGCTACTTATATGTATTTTCCAAGTGCGGTAATTGAAATGATTGGCTATTTATGTATGACGCTTCTTGCCTCTTTTATCTTAAGATTCTGGGAAAAGAAATTAGCTGGTTCTGCTTCTTATATATTAGCTAGTGAAGATCAATTAGCGCCTACAGCTGGAACTTTAAATTCACCTTTAAAAGGTAGTAACTTTGATGAGCATCATAAGGAAGGAAATAAGTAATGGAACCTATTATTGAAATTAAACACTTATCAAAAGCTTTTGGCGCTCATGTGGTATTAAAAGATATTGACTTTAAAGTAAATAAAGGTGATGTAACTTGTATTATTGGTGCCTCTGGCTCTGGTAAATCTACAATGTTAAGATGTATCAATTTACTTGAAACACCTACTTCTGGTGATATCGCCTATCATGGACAATCAATTCTAGATAAGAACTTCAAACAAGATCTTTATAGAAGTCATGTTGGTATGTGCTTTCAATCATTCAACTTGTTTAATAATATGACGGTACTTGAAAATTGTGTTATTGGCCAAGTTAAAGTTTTAAAGAAATCAAAAGAAGAAGCTAAACAAAGTGCACTTATGTATCTACAAAAAGTAGGCATGGCACCTTATATTAATGCTAGACCTGATCAATTATCAGGAGGCATGAAACAAAGAGTTGCGATTGCTCGCGCACTAGCGATGAATCCTGAAGTACTATTATTTGATGAACCAACCAGCGCTCTAGATCCTGAGATGGTTGGCGAAGTATTAAATGTTATGCAAGAATTGGCAAGAGAAGGTATGACAATGATTGTTGTTACCCATGAAATGGGTTTTGCCCGCCATGTATCAAATAGGGTATTGTTTATGGAAAATGGTGTTATTGTCGAAGAGGGCAGTCCTGAAGAAATCTTTGATCAGCCAAAAAATGAACGTACTAAAGAATTCTTATCTAAAGTATTAAATAAATAGATTAGCTCACTTGAGCTTTTCTTTTTTATTTAAACAACACAAACTTTTCAAGTGGGAACAATACCAACATTTGAATACAACCTACTGTTAAAGATGCGATAGTTCTAGAAAAGGATGCAAACTTGCTTGTATATAAAGCACTAACAATTACACCTTGTAACCAAGTTGAAAATAATATTAATGTTAATAGTATTACTACATAGGTCACAAAGCCTTTTTTAGTTCCTTTGCCCTTAAAAGTGGCCTTCATATTAACAAAGTAGGCATAGATGTTTGCCAACAAGTTTGACAATAAGAAAGGCAACAAATAAGCATAGGTAACATAGTTATCAATAATATATTTTGATGGTATGTTGTTACTATAAAAAATATTATTTAAAAAACTTGGTATCTTAACTAAACAGCCATCAAATAAATAGGGCAATAGATTAGCTAATAAAAGTTGTAACAGTGTAACTGAAAAAGATACGATATTAAATTTAATAAATTCTTTTAAGCTTTGTTTATTTTCCATATCTTTATAGTATCCCTTTTTAGACAAATAAAAATTGCGTACTTTTTAATAAATACGCAATTATTCATAAGAAATAACTCTTAAATCCTTTATTTCTTCAATTTGTTTTAAATCACTTTTAAATTCATCAATTGTTTTATCTAAATTTGTAATATCTAGAGAAACCATTACTGGAGCTATTCCTTTTAAGGGAACAGATTGAGAGATGGTGATAATTGATACATTTTGTTTAGATAAAGCGTCACATACTTTAGATAAAGCACCAGTCTTATGAAAAAGAGTTAAAGACAATACTAATTTTCTTTCGTTATTTTCTTGTTTATAAGGAAACACCTTATCTTGATACTTATAGAAAGTACTTCTAGATATGTCGCATTTCTTACAAATACTTGAAATATTTGAATTGCCATTGTCCAAAAGGGATTTAGCTTCTACTACTTTTTCAAAGCACTTTGGTAGAAGTTCTTTATTAACTATTAAATATTCTAAAGACATCTTACTCCTTTATGATCAACTTTAACATTTTTATAGTTGATACCTTCATCAATTATTAAATCCTTATCTGATATAGATAGACAAGTACTACCAGAACCAGATATTAGAAAGGCTTTAGCACCATTTTGATAAGCTAATTTTTCATACTTTTTAAAATCTTTAATTAAAGCCTTACGATATGGTTCATGAATCTTGTCTTTGTTTAAAGAACTTATATCTTCTAAATTAAATGTCTCTAAGGCCTTTATACCCTTTATCGCATTAGCGATATTAGACACCGTATCTTCTCTACTATAAGAGCTTGGTAATACTTTTCTAGCATCAGATGTTTTAACTTCATATGGAGGAATCCATATGCCAAAATGCCATTTATTAGATACTTTAAGTAAAGTAGTCTTATTATCACTACTTACACATAGTCCCCCATAAATACAAGGTGCTACATTATCAGGATGACCTTCTAGTATTGTGGCAAGTTTTAGCATCTCTTCTTTACTTAAGCAATTATTATGTAAAATACTATAGGCAAAAATGCCACCAACAATCATACAGCTACTAGATCCTAGTCCTCTAGAAATTGGCACATCGGCCTTTAAATTGACTCTTAGAGGAATTACTTTATCTTTTTTATATTTGCAGGCTTTTTTATAGGCCTTTATAAATAAGTTGTCCTTTATATTATTATCGACAAAGCCTGTAATAATAAACTTATCACTTTCTTCTATTTCAAAATAATCATATAAAGAAAGGGCGATACCTAAACAATCAAAGCCAATTCCAAGATTTGCGCTAGTTGCGGGAACCTTAAATTTAATCATTGTCTCCTCCTAATTTTTTTATTAGATATTCTTTATCTTGTTTATCAATTACTTCTTTAAATCTTACTTCTTTATTTTTTAAAGAACTTAAAGAATTTGGAGCCTTAAAACCACTATATTGTTCAAGGGTTTCAATGGCATTTAAATCATCATTTATTTCTTTATCTGTTAAGCATTTATAAACATCTTTAGAAAACTTAAATGGTGATGCGGTTGATAAAATAACTTTCTTATTTTTAGAAATAACTTTCTTAGAGGCAACAAGTGCTACAGCACTATGAGGATCAATTAAGTAATGATAAGAGTCATAATATTCTTTAATTACTTGTTTAACTTCATCTTCTTTGGCATCAACACCAATAAAATCTTCTTTAATAGATAAAAGTAATTTAGCACTAATCTTATATTCTTTATTTGTTTTTAGTGATTCCATTAATTCTTTAACTAATTTATCATCCTTACTTTTTAGATACAAAAGTCTTTCTAAATTACTAGAAACAAGAATATCAATTGATGGTTCCATGGTATTAAAAAACGGCCTATCCGCTTTATAGATACCATCATTTAAAAAGTCAGTTAAGACATTATTTGAATTTGAAGCACATATTAATTTGCCTATAGGTAAGCCTAATTTTTTAGCTATATATCCTGCTAATATATCACCAAAGTTTCCTGTTGGAACATAAAAATCAACTTGTTCATCTTTTTTGATTTCTTCTTTATTTAATAAATCAAAATAAGCCTTAAAGTAATAAACTACTTGAGGTATTAATCTAGCGATATTAATAGAATTAGCACTAGTTAAATGAATATTATCTAATTTATTGGCTTCAAGAATTTCTTTAACCATTCTTTGGCAATCATCAAAGTTTCCTTTAACCGCAATAACATTTGTATTATTGCCTCCTGTTGTGCTCATTTGTCTTTCTTGAACAATTGACACCATCTTAAAAGGGTATAAAACACAAATCCTTGTATTGTCTATATCTTTAAAGCCTTCTAGTGCTGCCTTGCCTGTATCACCACTTGTAGCACTTAAAATAACAATTGGTTTATTGTCGCTATTAGCTTTGTTTAAAATATGAGGTAGAAACTGCAACGCTACATCTTTAAAAGCGCATGTTGGACCATGATATAGTTCTAGGAAATAATCACCATTTACTTTTCTTAGTGGTGTTATTTCACTTGTATCAAAATTATCTCCATATGCCTTATTAACACAATCTTTTATATCAATGTCGTAGAAGAAGATAGAAATAATATTAAGAGCTAATTGTTTATAATCTAAATCTTTTAGCTTATAGATATCATCTATCTTTTTAATTTCATCTGGTACATATAAGCCACCATTTTTTGCCAAACCATTTATAATAGCTGTTTTACTATCTACTATTTCTTTTGCGTTTCTTGAATTTATATACTGCATAATTTTCACCTTGTTTAATAAACATAAAAATGATACTATGTTTTTTGTAAGTAAACAAGTGTACGCGAAGGAAAAACATATGAATATTGGATTATTAGGCTATGGAACAGTAGGAAAAGGAGTATATACTCTTTGTAAGAAAAACAATATAAATGTTAAATATATATTGGTAAAAGATAAAAATAAAAAAATTGATGTCCATTCAATTATAACTGATGACATAAACGAAATCGTAAATGATAAAGATATAGACTGTATTGTTGAATGCATTGGTGGCAACAATCCTGCCTTTGACTATGTTTCTTTAGCTTTAAAAAATAAAAAGAAAGTAGTTAGCGCAAATAAGAAGATGCTAGTAACTTATTTAAAAGAAATAAATGATTTAGCTAATGAAAATAATGCGCCACTTCTATATTCAAGCGCCTGTGGTGGGGGCATTCCTATTTTAAGTGAAATTAAAAAGATAAATGAATCAGATTCCATCAATAAAATCATGGGCATTATGAATGGTACCAGTAATTATATTCTTGATCGGATGTATGATGAAAATCTGGAATTTGATGATGTTTTAAAAAGTGCTCAAGACTTAGGTTATGCTGAAAAAGATCCAAGTGATGATATAGGTGGTGTGGACAGCGCAAATAAAGTAGTATTAGCTAGTTTACTCGCCTATGATAAAGCTTTTAAATTAAACGATTTATTTGTTTTAGGAATAAATAATATTAATAAAAGTGATATCAGCTATTTTAAAGAAAATGGATATAAGTGTGTACTTTTAGGTAGTGGCATAAAAGAAAAAGACTTTTATCAATTAAAAGTAATTCCAACTATTTTTAAGAACAATATTTTTTCAAATATTAAACTAAACAATAATTGTTTTGCGATTAATAGTTTATCTTTAAATGATTTATATTTAATAGGACAGGGTGCTGGAAGTCTTCCTACCGCTAGTAATGTGATAAAAGACTTGTTAAGTCTAGACTCTTATAATAAAGAAATTAAATCATTTGAAAAATGTAACTTTGATATACTTCCTGCTACTTTCTATATTAGAGGTGGTATAAATGAAGAATATGTTGCTGAAAAGATAAGTGATAATGCTTATTTGACCAAAAAAATCACCATTAATGAATTAAAGAAAATTATAAAAGATAGCGATTTTGTTTGTGAGGTATATGATGATTAAAGTATGTAAATTTGGTGGTTCGTCATTGGCGAGCTTTGAACAATTTAAGAAAATAAAAAATATTGTAGAAAGCCAAGAAGAAAGAAAAGTAATAGTTGCTTCTGCCTGTGGTAAAGCTTTTAAAGAAGATCATAAAGTAACAGATTTATTGTATTTGTGTCTTGCTCATAAGAAGTATGGGATGTCATATGATGAAATCTTAAATCAAATTGTTTCTAAGCATCAAGCGATTATCGATGGTCTTAATTTAAGCTTTGATTTAAATGCAGAAGTTGAAAAAATAAGATATTTACTAGAAAACAATAAAAACAGTGATGAAATTGTTTCTTATGGTGAATATTTATCTAGTAGATTATTGGCTTTATATTTAAATGCTGAATTTGTAGATGCTAAAGATGTGATTTGTTTTAACTATGATGGAACAATTGATATTGATAGAACTTATCAAAAATTTGTTCCTCACTTAAAAACAAATAAAAAGATTGTTGTACCTGGTTTCTATGGTTCCTTACCAAATGGTGTTATTAAATTAATGAGTAGAGGTGGCAGTGATATAACTGGTGCCTTACTTGCCAATGTTTGCGATGCTACTGTTTATGAAAACTGGACTGATGTATCAGGTATCTATGTATGTGATCCACGTATTATAAAAAATCCTAAAAAGATTAAGGTAATTACCTATGGTGAACTCAGAGAAATGTCTTATATGGGTGCAAGTGTCTTACATGATGAATCTATTTTCCCAGTTAAGATTAAAAATATTCCTATCAATATATTAAATACTAATAAGCCAGAAGATAAAGGAACTATTATTGTATCAAGTGTTAGTGGCTCAACAAAAGAATTACCAATTACTGGTATTACTGGTAAGAAAGATTTCATGGTTATTAATATTGTTAAGTCTAATTCCAGTAGTGAAATTGGCTTTTTAAAGAAAGTCTTAGATGTCTTTGAGCACTTTAAGATTCCTGTTGTCCTTGTTACAACAGGTATTGATTCTTTCTCGATTGTTGTTGATAAAAACGATATCAAAAACAATGCCTATGAACTTTCAAATGAGATTAAGAATAATTTGAAATGTGAAGAAGTATCAATATATGATAATTTATCACTAGTATGCGTTGTTGGTAGGGGTCTTAAAGATAGAAAGGGTATCTCTGGTGAAATATTCTCTTTACTTGGAGAAAATGGTATTAATATCAGAACAATTTCTCAAGGAGCTGATGAGACTTCAATACTAGTTGGTGTTGATGATGAAAACTATACAAAGACAATTTCGGTAATATATGAAAGGTTTATAAAATAATGAAAATAGGTATTTTAGGTGCTACAGGAGCTGTAGGAAGACAAATGATTGAATGTCTAATTGAACAAGATATTCAAGTTGATGAATTGGTATTATTGGCCTCTGCTAAGTCAAAGGGTCAAATAATTAACTTTAAAGGAAAAGACTTAGTTGTTGATGAAGTAAGCCATGATTCATTTAAAGGTTTAGATATAGTACTTGGCGCTAGTTCAAATGAAGTAGCTAAGACTTATAGACAAGATATTGTCGATGCTGGTGCGGTATTTATTGATAATTCCAGCGCTTTTAGAATGGAAGAAGATGTACCTTTAATAGTTCCAGAAATTAATGGTGAAGATTGTAAGAAACATAAAGGAGTAATATCTAATCCTAATTGTTCAACAATTATTACTTTAATGGCTATTAATGCGATTAATAAGCTATCTCCTGTTAAATGCATGATTGCCTCTACATATCAAGCAGTATCAGGTGCAGGCAAGGGTGGCATTGATGAGCTTGATACAGAAATAAAAGATATTAATTATAAGCCTTCAGTTTTTCCATATACTATCGCTTATAACTGCATTCCTTTTATTGGTTCTTTAAAAGAGGATGACTATACAAGTGAAGAAATGAAGATGGAAAATGAGGGTCGTAAGATTTTACACAACAAGGATTTAAGGGTAACTTGTACATGTGTTAGAGTACCAGTTAAAAGAAGCCATTGTATCTCTGTTTCCTTGAAGTGCGAAAAAGATTTAACAGTTAAAGAGGTAAAGGAAGCCTTAAGCAAACAAGAAGGTGTTGTTTTATATGATGAGCCAAGTGAATCAAAATATCCAATGCCACTTGTCAGCAGCAATCAAGATAAGGTATATGTAGGCAGAATTAGAAAAGATAGAGTACTTGAAGGTGGTATTTCTTTATTTTGTTCGGGTGATCAAATAAGAAAAGGTGCTGCAAGTAATGCGGTAGAAATCATTAAGTATCTATAATGGAAGTAAAGCTATTAAATCTTGAAGATAACAAAAATCTAATTAAGCTACTTGATGATAACAATATTAAGATTAATTTTATAAGTGGTCCTAAACCTTTAGGTATGATAATCTTCTGTGACTTTTCTGATTATCAATTGGATACAATATTATCTTTATTAAAGAAAAATAAAATAGATATTCCCTTAAAGGCTATAGAGACTAAGGATAATGTGAATTGGTCTATTGATTATTTGTATTATGAACTTGTAAAAGAATATATGCATTTTAAAAGGTGACTAAAGTTAGTTGCCTTTTTTATGACATCAATGTTATTTAAAATAACATTATAATAAACTATTGAAATTAGATGTAATCTAAAATATCATTGTTATGAGGTAAATAATATGAAAAAGATTTCTATTGAACAATTATCAAAAGTCGTAAAAGATAAAAGAAATAGTCTAAATATGACACAATCAGACTTAAGTAAAAAGGTTAACATGAATAGAACTATGTTATCAAAGCTGGAAAATAGAGAATATATGCCTTCTGTTGAGCAATTAGAAAGTCTTGGAGAAGTGCTTGGCTTTGACTATGATGACTTATATAAAGAAATCAAAGCGCCTATAAAAAAGGAGGCTAATATTAAGTCACACAAGATAGCTGTTGCGGGAACAGGTTATGTAGGACTATCTTTAGCTGTACTATTATCTTTACATAATGAAGTAAAAGCTATTGATATAGTAAAAGAAAAGGTTGATTTAATTAATAATAAAAAATCACCTATTCAAGATGAATATATAGAAGATTATTTAGCTTATAAAGAGCTTAATCTTTTAGCGACCACAAATCCTGAAGAAGCTTATAAAGAAGCAGAATTTGTGATTGTTGCAGCACCAACAAATTATGATTCTAAACAAAATTATTTTGATACTAGCGCTGTTGAAAGTGTTATAGATACGGTAAGACAATATAACAAGAAAGCTTATATCATCATTAAGTCTACAATTCCTGTTGGTTATACAGCAAAACTAAGGATTGCTAGAAAAGATGAAAAGATTTTGTTTTCTCCAGAATTCTTAAGAGAATCAAAGGCTTTATATGACAATTTATATCCATCAAGAATTATTGTTGGTTGTGATGAAAAATCCAAGGAAAAGGCTCAAGAATTTTCTAATTTGTTAAAACAAGCATCTTTAAAAGAAGATGTTCCAGTGCTTTTGATGGGCTTTACTGAAGCTGAAGCGGTTAAGCTATTCTCAAATACTTATCTAGCACTAAGAGTTTCTTATTTCAATGAACTTGATACTTATGCGGAAACAAAGGGCTTAAATACTAAGGAAATAATCGATGGCGTATGTCTAGATCCACGTATTGGTACTCATTATAATAATCCTTCATTTGGCTATGGTGGTTATTGTTTGCCTAAGGACACAAAACAATTATTGGCAAACTTTAAAGATGTTCCAGAAAATCTAATAGAAGCTATTGTTGAATCAAATAGGACAAGAAAAGATTTCATAGCTGATAGAGTGCTTGATAAAGCTGGTGCATATGGAAACAGCGATAACTATAATCCAAGTAAAGAACATAAAGTTGTTGTGGGTGTATATAGACTTACAATGAAATCTAATAGTGATAATTTTAGACAATCTTCTATTCAAGGTGTAATGAAAAGAATTAAGGCTAAAGGTGCTGAGGTAATAATATATGAACCAACTTTAAAAGATGGTGAAACTTTCTTTGGTTCTAAGGTTGTCAATAATCTAAACAAGTTTAAGAAAGAAGCTAACGCCATTATTGCCAATAGATATGATGCTTGTTTAGATGATGTTAAAGAAAAAGTTTATACAAGAGATTTGTATAAGAGAGATTAAAAGAAAGGGAAACATGAAAACAATCTTAATTACAGGTTCATCAGGTTTTATTGGTTCTAATTTAGCTAAGCGTATTTTATCAGAAGATAAAAATATTAATGTGGTTGGCTTAGATAACATGAATGATTATTATGATGTAGCCATTAAAGAATATAGATTAAATGAATTATCTAAGTATGATAACTATACTTTTATCAAAGGTGATTTAAGTGATAAAAAACTAATAGAATCTTTATTTGAAAAATATCATTTTGATATAGTTGTAAATCTAGCAGCTCAAGCAGGTGTAAGATATTCTATTACTAATCCTGATGCTTATATTCAAAGTAATATTATTGGCTTTTATAACATCTTAGAAGCTTGTAGAAATAATCCGATTGAGCATTTAGTTTATGCCTCTAGCTCTAGTGTTTATGGCTCTAATAAGAAAGTGCCTTATTCTACAGATGATAAAGTAGATAATCCTGTTTCTTTATATGCAGCTAGTAAAAAGTCTAATGAGCTTATGGCCCATGCTTATAGTAAGCTATATAACATTCCTTGTACTGGCCTTAGGTTTTTCACGGTATATGGTCCAGCTGGTAGACCAGATATGGCTTATTTTGGCTTTACTAATAAACTGGTAAATAATGAAACAATTAAGATATTTAATTATGGCAATTGTAAAAGAGATTTTACTTATATTGATGATATTGTAGAGGGTGTTATTAGAGTAATGAAGAAAGCGCCTCTTAAAAAAGATGGTGAAGATGGTTTGCCTATCCCACCATATGCCATCTATAACATTGGCAACAATCATCCTGAAAACTTATTGGATTTTGTAAGAATATTGTCTGAAGAATTAGTAAGTGCAGGAGTACTGCCTTGTGATTATGACTTTGAATCGCATAAGCAACTTGTGCCAATGCAAGCAGGAGATGTACCTATAACTTATGCTGATACAAGTAGCCTAGAAAGAGACTTTGGTTTTAAGCCTTCTACCTCTTTAAGAGAAGGTCTAAGAAATTTCGCTAAGTGGTATAAAGAATTTTATAACTGTTAATTTTATCTTTTGATTAAGGGTTTGAGTATAACTTTATAGCTCGAACTCTTTTTCATTTATTATTAAATTTTGTGAAATAATTGACATTTCTTGTGAAAGAGTTATCATATAGTTAATGAACGTGTTCATAAAAAGGAGATAAATGGCAAAAATTATTGAAAATCTTAATAGCGATATCCAAACAGTAGGTAAGAAAATACTACTTGAAGATGGCTATAAACAAATGACGCTTAGACTTGTTGCCAATAAATGTAACATCGCAACTGGTACTATCTATAATTACTTCAAGTCTAAAGATGCCTTAGTGGCCACTATCATGTTTAAGGATTGGAAAGACTTATTAGAACAAACCAGTCCTAAGGTAACTTGTGTCAAAGAAGCCATTGATGGCTTAGAGTTAATCTTTAACATGATAAAAGACTATACATCAATCTATCAAAAAGCTTGGATTGATTATGGTGGTTCCCTTATTGGTTTAAGGGATAGACATTCTATCTTAATTAAACAAATAAGTGAATTAATTAATCCTTTGTTTAATAGATTCAGGATTGATGAAGCTTCTGTTAGCTTTATAAGTGAAGTGCTTCTATATAGCGCAATAAGAGAAGATGTTTCATTTATAGATATAAAACCATTTATCTTAAAAATTATGAATTAAGGAGGACATATGAGCAGTTTTGAAGATTTAAGGGTGGTAGATAACTTCTATCAAACATCATTATTCTTTCCAATGCCAACAGTAGTTATTTCAACATTATGTGAAGATGGTTCGACAAATCTTGGGCCTTATTCACTTGTGCAACCATACTATATTGCGGGCAAGGACTATTATGCGATGTTACTAGAATGCCGTAATTCTAGTAATACAGCTCAAAACATTTTACGCACTAAGAAATGCGCAATCAACTTTGTAAGTGATGATCGTAAATCATTTAAAGAATGTGTAAAGTTATCTTGGCCAGGTGATAAGCCTGAAGAAAAGATGCCTAAGTGTAATTTCAAACTTGAGACAAGCATGATTGAGGAAAAAGATCCAAGTGATAAGCGTCCTATGGTTGTTTCTGATTGTTTCCAAGTAATTGAATGCACATGGATGGATAATCTAGATAATGCATCAAATGATAAACCAGGCCAATTAAGTGGCTATGAGGGACCATATCATGATTTTAATGGTATTACTTCTAAGTTTGGTGCCCACTTCATTTTAAGAGTAGATAAAATCTTAATGAAAAAGAAATACTCTGACGCAATTATCAATGGTGTTAAATGGAATGATTTCCCTCATGTACCAATTGATTTTGGCTATCGTGATTCTAAAAACTTCTGGTATTGTAAGCGAAGCCATATGATTCCAGAACTGTTAGCTATTAGGCCTCAAACCCTTGATTCAGTAAGATATGCAGCTGATAGGGCGGATGATAAGGTTAAGTTTACTGATGATGCCTTAAAAACTATTCTTAATGTACCAAGAGTATTCTTGCCGGTTGTCTTAAAGGGTTGTGTTTCTTGGGCTAAGGAAAATAATGTAACACTTATCAGCGAAAAAGAAATGAAAATCATAAATGATAAGCGTTCTAAAGAGAAAAGGAAGTAGTTTATGTATTCTGTTCCAATGGCGATAGTAGATTTTATTCCTGTAATCTTTTTTGGGATGGCGATATTTCTACTTCAAAAAAATCTCTACAACAAAATGTCAAAAGGTGCCTATGCTTTATTTTGTGCAGGTACAATTGATGTTTTTATGGCTGGTATCTTAAAAGCTATCTATAAGCTTCTATATGCCTTAAATATTTGCGACTTTCAAAGATTAAATAGTTTGTTCTTTCCTTTACAAGCCATTGGCTTTATGATGGCAGGCTTTGCCCTGCTTTGTATGATGTTTTTACCACAATCAAAAAATAAGGTATACGCTATTAGTCCTGTAGTCTTTTCAGGAACAATGATCTTTGTGGTATTTATTATACTTGGCCTATTAGGTATGGATATATCTTTAATCATGATATCTAAAAAGATGAAAAAGAATAAAACAATTATTCTTTTTGTGATATCGTTTATCTTTTCACTTATGATGGGCTATCTATCTAGTAAGGACTTTAGCCTTAGCTATATGAATTGGGCAGCAGAACTAGTTAATATAGTTGGCCAATGCTCATTGTATTTTGGTGTTAAGAGTCTTGATAAAAGCGGACTTAATGAATTAATAATAAAGGAGGATTAAAAAAATGAAAGTATTATTAGCTGGTGCATTTGGCCATTTAGGCTCTGATGTACTTAAATCTTTAGTTGATGCAGGACATGATGTTATCGCTGCTGATATGGTAACAAGAGATATGGACTTTAAGGGTTTTACACCTTTAAAAATCGATATGACTGATAAAGAAAAACTAAAGGGTGTATGTAATGGAATTGATGTAGTTATCACAACTGTCGGTTTAACTAAGGCAAGTGAAAAAGTTACAGCTTATGACATTGACTATAATGCCAATAAGAATTTACTTGAAGAAGCTAAAAGAGCAGGTGTTAAACACTTCGCTTATATCTCAGTTTTAAAGGCTGATAAGGGTAGACATATTCCAATGCTAGATGCTAAGGCAATGTTTGAAGAAGAATTAAGAAAGTCAGGCCTTACATATACTATCTTTAGACCAACTGGTTATTTCTATGACACAGCTCATATTTTCCAACCTAAAGTAGAAAAGGGTGAAGTTACTTTACTTAAGACTAAAAATGAAATTAAGTGTAATGTAATTGATACAAGAGATTTCGCTGATTATATTGTTGAACATATGTGTGATGACAATAAAGAATATGATGTAGGCGGACATGAAATCTATACTTATAAAGAGATTGCGGAAATGTTTTTTAAGGCTGCAGGTAAGACACCAGTTATTAAATATGCACCACCTTTCTTATTTGATATGATTATTTTCTTCTCTCCTAAATGGAAAAAAGGTGTAATCAAATTTGGTAAGTGGACAATGACAGAAGATATGGTAGCAAGTGTTCAAACAGGTAAGAGAAGTTTTAAAGAATATATTAATGAAATCTATGAAAAAGGACTGAAATTTTAATTATGGTATTTCCTAAAATGATGTGGCTATTTTTTGTTGTAGCCTTACTTTGTTGCTCAATTGGCTTTAAAAAATTTGTTTGGTTTATGTCAGTAGGCTATGGCCTAGCAAGTGCTGGTATTGGCTTAGCGATGCTTATAGTTTCTTTGACTAAAGGCTTTAATTTCCTTTTTGTTGTTCAATGTATTTTATTTATTGTCTATGGTATTAGACTTGGTGGCTTTTTACTTATTAGAGAACTAAAGAGTGAAAGCTATCAAAAAAAGATGAGTGAAATAGGTGCTGACATGAAAGTTCCATTCTTTGTCTCATTTATTATGTGGCTTATGATGGGCGCTATGTATACATGTCAATCTGCTGGTCCAATTTATCGTTTATTAAATGGAGCTAATAATAATGCTTTCTTAATAATTGGTATTATTGTAAGCTTAGCTGGCATTGTTATTGAGGCTTTAGCTGATAAACAAAAAAGTGAGGCTAAAAATAAGAATCCTAATATGCCTGCGATGGATGGACTTTATAAGATTTGTAGATGTCCAAACTATTTTGGTGAAATGTTATTTTGGACTGGTTCCATTTTATCTGGTATTGGTGCCTTAGAAGGTAGACAATGGATAATCGCTATTGTGGGTTATGTTTTAATTATTGCCGTAATGCTAAATGGGGCAAAAAGAGTTGAAACAAGACATATTAAGCACTATGGTGATAAAAAAGAATATAACGACTATGCTGATTCAACACCTTTGATTTTCCCACTTATTCCTCTTTATCATATGACAAGTAAGGAAAAGATAAAGGAAGAAGAAGCCAAAAAGAAAGAAAAGAAGAAATGATTGATAAGCTACTAGAATTAGTTAATTCTTATTATCCATTTACTTTACAAGATATAGGTGAATATTCATCATTTGATTTAAATGGCATGAATATAAATTGCGGTTGTTATAAAAGCGATTTAGGTAATATTGCCTATATTAAGGGTGGAAGTGCTATGATGCATCTAGATACCTTAATTATTAGTCCAATTTATAAAGATACTTATTTATATTCATATGATCGTATTAAGGCTTTTGGAAGTGATAATATCTTAATAGAACTATATGATGTTTTACTTAATTCAGACAATAGTGATTTAAGTGATAAATTAAATATTTTACTTAATAACTATAAGGATATTGAAGATGTTAAAGCTAATAAGAATTGGTATGATTCAATATTACTTGATGTCAGTATCAATAAAAAAGGAAGTGTAGAATTAAGTGGACGCTTAGATACTTTAGCTTATGATTATTTAAAGGAATATCTAGATAATTCTTTAAAAGAAATTGAAAGTGACAAGTCAAAGAAAAAAGAACTTATTAAAAGTTATTGTGATAACTTATTGAACAATGGTGGGCCAAGTACAGATGTCTTTATCAAGTCAAAGGGCAAGGAGTTCTGTTCAGGATTGTTTCATAAAGTATTATTTAATGTTGACTAGGGGGTAAACAAAAGATTTATCCCTTTTTTAAGCCTTCAGTGATAAAATTATCTCATGGCTTGGCAAGATAAATTTGATGGCTGGATATTGGCAAAAGGTATGGAATACTTTCAAAACGGCGCTGTTGATTATTTAGACAAAGATAATAATGTTTTTAATGCGTCAGTGTATGGCTCTGATGACTATAAGGTTAGAGTAGCCATTAATAATAAAGGCGAATTAATGGCGGCTAATTGTACATGTCCATATTATAGAAAAAACAATACTTTATGTAAGCATATTGCAGCTACAATGTATGAAATAGAAGAAGACTTTCCTGATACTTTTGTGTCTACACCTAAATATAAAGAAATGTATCATTTTGAAAATGATCCTTCTTCATATGTTGATATGTCTTCAATTACTAAGGATTTAGTTATTTCTCAAAAAACATATGATAAGGCTTTAAAAGCTTTTAATGATGGTGATTACAGGATAATTTCTGATTATCAAACTTTCAATTGCTTTGGTGAAAAAGAATTTGAATTTAATATTAAAACTACTGGTTCATATGTTCGTTTAGATATAGACAAAGATTCATATACGAGTTTTACCTGTTATTGTAGAGAATGCATGAAATACTATTATAGTTATGACAAAATAGCTTTATGTATAAATAAGACAGAGGCTTTAATTGTTGTAGATAATTATTTCAAAACACATAATATAGATAATACCAATCAGGCTGGAATCAAATTTTTAAATTATCTAAAAATTAATAAACAAATTACTAAAAATACTTCTCGCCTACAAAGCTTACATATTTTTCCAGTAATTGAATATGATACTTATTATGGGACTTGTGTTCTTAAACTAAAGGTTGGTGAATCAAAGGGCATAATGGCAAAAGACTTATTTGCCTTAATTGATACCTATAATAAACAAGGTACATTAACTTTATCTACTAAGACTTCTTATGATTTTAATGTCTATGACTTTGTAGATGAAGATAAGCCAATACTTAGCTATATCGAAAATCTAAAAAATGAATATAATGCTTTTAGTTCTGAAGTAAGAGATAGGGGAATTAATAGTATAAATTTTGCTAATTCCGCCATCAAATTGAAGCAAGCAAGAATGGATAAAGTATTTGATTTGTTATATGGAAGAGAAGTTGAATACGTATATAAGGACTATAGTAAAAAATACAAAAATCTAATTAAACTATCAATCATGAATAATGATTTACCAATTACTGTTAAAAATGATTATCAAGATGATAAGTTTGATGGTATTACTTTAAGTTTTACTCCTTTTGATTATATAGAAGGAAATGACTATAAATATGTCGCTAAAGAAAATAGCTTTAGTAGACTATTATGTGATAATCCATTAATCGATAAAATTTATAGTGCTAATTCTTTAATCAAAATTGGCAAAGCTAATTTAGCTGATTTTTATTATGATTATTTACCTAAGTTAAAGACTTGTCCAAATCTAATCATTGAAAATGAGGGGCCAATTGTTGAAAATATTCCTGTTAGACCTACTTTTAAATTTTATTTAGACAACGTTGATGGACTTGTAACGATTAATTCTAATGTAAGTTATAAAGATAAAGAATATTCTTTAATAAGTATTGATGATTCAACACAAAGAGATTTAACAAGAGAAAAGGAAGTATTTGATCTAATAAGAGAATACTTTGAACAAGATGAAGATAATGAACTTTCTATAAAAGATGATGATTGTCTTTATGATTTATTAGTCAATGGTATAAATAGATTAAAACAAGTTGGTGAAGTCTTTTCAACTGATCGTTTTGATCGTTTAAAGTCAAAGAAAAAAGTTAAGTTTTCAATAGGTGTTAATATCAAGAGTGATTTATTAAATCTTTCTTTGATGTCTGACTTATCACAAGATGAACTACTTAATGTTTTAAGCAGTTATAAACAAAAGAAAAAGTATCATCGTTTAAGTAATGGTGACTTCATTGATATGAATGATTCAGACTTAAATAAGTTAATGAGTCTAAAGGAAGAAATGAATATCACTGATAAAAAGTTTGCAAAAGGTGAGATTAAGCTTCCTACTTATAGAGTCTTATCTTTAAATGAAGAATTAAATGAATTTGAAAATGTTGATTTAAAAAGAGATAAACAATTTAAAGAATTTGTTGATAAATTTGACCATATAGACATGAGTTCATATTTACCTTCAAGTAATTTAAAAGCGGATTTAAGACCTTATCAAGTTTATGGTTTTAAATGGTTAAATGTTTTATATGATTGTGGTTTTGGTGGCATATTAGCTGATGAGATGGGACTTGGCAAGACGCTTCAAATTATTTCTTTAATTCAATATCGAAAAGAAAATGAAGAAGAATTATCATCTTTAATTATTACACCTGCCTCTCTTGTCTATAACTGGTATGCTGAATTTAGTAAGTTTGCCCCAAATATTAAAGTTGGCATGGTTACTGGCAATAAACAAGAAAGAAATGATATTCTAACTCACAAAAATGATTATGATGTTTTAGTTACTTCATATGATTTATTAAAAAGAGATATTGATACTTATGAAGATTTAAGTTTTGACTTAGAAGTTATTGATGAAGCTCAATATATTAAGAATCAAACAACTGGTGCAGCTAAGGCAGTTAAACAAATTAATTCTAAAAAGCGTTTCGCTCTTACTGGTACACCAATTGAAAATAGATTGTCAGAACTATGGAGTATCTTTGATTACTTAATGCCTGATTATCTATATTCATATGATTATTTTAAGAAGCATTTTGAATCAAGAATTGTAAATGACAAAGATGAAGAATCTAGTGCTTCTTTAAAGAAGATGATTGGTCCATTTATTTTAAGAAGAAGAAAACTTGATGTTTTAAAAGATTTGCCAGATAAGATTGAAAAAGTTTATTACGCAAACTTTGATAAGAGTCAAAAAGAAATATATGATGCTCAAATCATGAGAATTTCTAAGCTTGTTGAAAATCAAGATGAGTCAGCTTTTACAAGAAGTAAGATTGCGATACTTGCTGAACTTATGAAAACAAGACAAATATGTTGTGATCCAAGTTTAATACTAGATAACTATAATGGTGGTAGTGCTAAAAAGGATACTTGTCTTGAACTTATTGAGGAATCAATTGAGGGTGGCCATAAGATGCTTATTTTCTCACAATTTACTTCAATGTTAGAGCTTTTAGAAGAAAAGCTAAATGAAAATAATATCGAATACTATAAGATAACAGGTTCTACTGATAAGAAAGAAAGACTTGAGCTATGCAACAAATTTAATAGTGATGATGTACCAGTTTTCTTAATTTCTTTAAAGGCTGGTGGCACCGGTTTAAATTTAATTGGTGCTGATATTGTCATTCATTATGATCCATGGTGGAATGAAGCTGTAATTTCTCAAGCTACTGATAGAACCCATCGTATAGGACAAAAAAATACGGTTACCGTCTATAAATTAATCGCTAAGGGCACAATTGAAGAAAAAATCTTAAAACTACAAGAAGAGAAAAAGAATCTTGCGGATGAGATATTGTCTGGTGCAAATACAAGTTTGACTAGTCTGTCAAAAGATGAATTATTAGATTTATTAAAAGGAGAATAATATGGAAATTTCAAGAGCAAAATCTGAAGATAAAGAAAAAGTATTAGAACTATTAAATCAAGTACTAGAGATACATCATCAAATACGTCCTGATATTTTTATGCCTGGTAAGACCAAATATACCAGTGCAATGTTAGAAGAGATGTTTAAAGATGATAATAATCCTATCTTTGTAGCGAAAGAAGATAATACAGTAATAGGTTATGCTTTTTGTGAGTTAAAAGAAGTTCCTTTCTCTACTACTATGGTTGCTCATAAGTCTTTATTTATTGATGATTTATGTGTTGATTCAAACATTAGAAGTAAGGGTGTAGGAAAAGCTTTATTTGATTATGTAAAAAATGAAGCTAAAAGACTAGGATGTTATGAAGTTACTTTAAATGTATGGGAAGGAAATGATGCTGCTATTTCTTTCTATAAAAAGATGGGCATGCAAGTAAAAGAATATCAAATGGAATATATTCTTGATTGACATCAAATTTGATTATGTTACTATGTTAATTGTCACTTGGAGG
>CAVGFC010000003.1:0-12228 GCA_963628775.1 Acutalibacteraceae bacterium | reverse complement strand
AATCTTGTTGTTCATAAATCTTACCAGAAACAATTACCTCATAAGGATTTTCTTGGGCATCAATTGTACCTTGTTGAAGGCCTATATATACTTCAGAAAAGGCCATTGGTGTAGGATTTGCTTTAATTGCTTTCCAAAACGCTAAATGATATTTATTTTCCATAGTACGTATCTTTTGGCCTTTAAAATCTTCTATTGTTTCGATATTATCATTACTTGTCATAACTCTAAAATTTTGATCAGACATCGCAAGAAGTCTAATGCCTTTATCCATATATACTTCATTGATAAGTTCCATAAATTCTTCATCATCTAAGGTTTTTCTTAAATCATCAATATCAGTATAGGCCATTGGCAAATCAAAAATCGCAAGTTCTTCAATGAAACTAACTTGTGGCGCAGTGTTTTGAACCACAAAAGGTATTTCACCATACATAACACTTTCTACCAGTTCTCTATCGCCACCAATAGAACCATTATGATAAGCTTTAATTTGAATTTCGCCATCGCTTAATCTTTCGATTTCTTCGACAAATTTGTTAGTAAAAATACCTGTTACTGTATCTTCTGGGGAAGCATTAGCGATAATCCATGGAAAAGATTTAGATCCCTCTACTGGATCATCTTGTTTTTTCACACAGCCAAAGCAAGAGATGAGAATGCAAAATATTGTTAAACACAAAATCGACTTTTTCATATTTTTTACCCTACCAACAATAAAGATATTTGCGGTATAAAAGTTATCAATAATAATGCAATAAAGAAGAAGCCTATTAAAGGTATAGCTTTTTTCGCAATCTTGATAACTGGAATATCCGTCAAAGAACTAGCAACAAACAAATTAATACCAATCGGTGGTGTCACAAAGCCGATAGCCAAATTAGTTACCATGATGATACCAAATTGAACTGAATCCACTCCTACACTTTGGGCAATTGGAAGTAAAATTGGTGTAAGTATCAAAATAGCAGGACTTGTATCCATTACCATTCCCACAAGAAGCAATAACAAGTTAATCACAATTAGTATTGCCACTTTACCATGGATAGTGTTAAGAATAAAATTAGCAGCCATTTCTGGAACTTGTAATAAAGTAATAATCCTTGAAAAAGCTACAGCACTTGCGAGTATAAACAATATAGGTGCATAGGTCTTTATTGATTCAACAAACACAGCATATAAGTCCTTAAATTTCAACGTTTTATAAATAAATATCGAAATAATTAAAGAATAAAAAACCGATATAACAGCCGCTTCTGTTGGGGATGCAATACCAGAATAAATGCAACCCAAAATAATAACAGGTGTAAGTAAGGCCCAAAAGCTTTCTTTAAATACTCTTTTAAAACCTTTGCGATGTAAAGCATCTACCTCAGCATTTATTCTTGTTCTATCTTCGCCAAAACGCTTGCAATGAATATAAGCATATAACATTAAAAGTGAAGCGATTAATAATCCTGGCAAAACACCTGCTTTAAACATTTTGCCTACACTTGTACCAGATGCTGTGCCATATAAGATAAAAGGAATTGATGGCGGAATAATCACACCAAGCCCACCTGCAACAGCCACAATAGCTGTAACAAAAGTTCTATCATAGCCAAGTTTAATTAAAAGTGGAATAGTCATAGAGCCAACGGCCGCTACCGTTGCTGGTGCACTGCCACTAATTGCCCCATAGAAAAGACAAGTGATAATAACCGCACAAGGCATGCCCGCCCTTTTCTTACCTAAAAAGTATGAAAATACATCAAATAGCTTTTTACTAACACCACCCTTACTCATTAAAATGCCAGATAAAACAAACATTGGTACCGCAAGTAATGGAAATGAATCAATGCCGCCAAACATCGCTCTAATAACATATTCTGTTGAAATCGTAAAGTTTGGATCGATAAGTGTCGGTGTTAAAGATACCATTGTCAAAGTTGCAGATATAGGTACCGATAAAAGTAATAAGACTACAAAGGCAATAAACACAAATGTCACATGCATTATTTCACCTCCCTTGGGTCAACATTATCAATTGATTCATGATGCATCAAGTGTTTAATATTGTTGACTTCAAAGAATATTTGTTGAAATGATCTAATTGTTGCAAGCACAAAGCCTACAAAAGGAGCACATTGAACAAAAGGCATTGGTATACCTAAAGCAGGACTAGTTTGCTTAGAGGCAATTGATTGTGTTAAAAACTTATAGCCATGAATACTCAAATAAAAGAATAGAACAAATAAGAAAACGTTCAAAAATAATTGAGCTATAACATAACATTTTTTAGGTAATAATTTTATTACTTGATCCACCTTTATCGAAATCCATCTTTTAATACAATAGCTAATACTGATAAAAGCTGACCATATAAACATATAACGAGTTAATTCTTCACTCCAAGTAAGCGAATAGTTAAAGACATAACGACATACAACTTGTATGCCCATCACTACTGCCATCAAAGACAGTAATGTAACCAGGATTATCTCTTCTAACTTATCATCTAAAAAGCGTATAATTTTCATATCTTACATCCTATTTTTGAAAAAAATACGGTAACTAAATACCGTATTTTTCTTAAAACCTAATAATTAGTTATTTATTGTTATTTACTAAATTTGTATATCTTAGGTTTACATATAAGCCAAGAAGTAAACCGATAGCTGTTAAAACTACATTCATAATCATAACACCTTTAGCACTCATTCCACCAGCAGCAGTTAACAATGTGTAGTTACATAAAGAACTTGCGATCATTACAAGTGCTGTAACTGTGCCCTTGATTTTAGGGAAAATCATATTACATACAGATGTAACAATTTGAAGTAAGCCGCCAGCTCCAGCCCAACCAATAAGGAAAGCTCCTATAGAACACATTGTTTGATTTGGGAATATTAACACTAAAATTAAAGTAGTTAAACAAATAAATGGATAAGCTACAATAAAACGAACATCTTTAATTCTTCTAGTTAAGATTGAAGTCACAATTAGCGCTATAACAGTACCAGCAGAATAATATGTTTGCATAAGTCTAGGATCAGACCACAAGGCAACATCTTTTGCGTAGTTTTGAGCACAGTTTAACCATAATTGGAAAGTACCTGTACAAGTAAAACCGATAGCAATCATAGCGATTGATTCTTTAGAGAAATGAGTCTCTCTGATACTTGTTAATAGATGAGACTTGCCTGGTTTTTTTCCACTAGTTTCTGGAAGTGGACAAAAGTAAATAAGTATCGCAAGTATAGCATAAGCAACACCACATACAATAAACGTCTTGTTATATTGAACATTACCATCATACTTATCAGATAACCATGCTAACAAAAATGGCAAAGACATTTGGCTCATTGAAATGAAAAACTTGATGCCCATAGTCGCAACGCCTGGTTTTTCACTTACCGCTTCAGTAACGGCAGGATAAATGCCTGTATCTAAGAAGGAATTAGCAATACCACCAATAACCGCGCAAACATAGGCAATCATATAGCCACCATTTACACCAACTCTTATCGCAAGTGCTAAACCAACTAAATATATACAATAGCTAAAGCCACCAATAATCATTGAAAACTTTCTTCCAAGTCTATCTGACAAAGGTCCAGCAAAAGGTAAGGCGATTAAACGACCTAAACCAAGTGCTGCGGAAATTCTTGTAATAGCCATTGCTTGGCATCCCCAACTAGCAGCCAAAGATTCTTTAATTGTTGCTTGACCTAAAATAGAACAACCAATACCATGGATGAAATAATTTAGGTACATAATAATTACAGCAGGTAAATATTTCTTATCTTTCATAATTATTTTTAGAAATCAAATCCCATTACCTTCTTGATATGGTCGATTGGCATATCTTTTCCAGTCCACAATTTAAAAGCAGCAGCACCTTGATATAACATCATAGGGAAACCATTGATAGTCTTACAACCTACACCTTCAGCAATCTCTAAAAACTTAGTCTTAGCAGGAGCATAGACAGTATCAGCACAAATTAGCTCAGGTCTTAAATAAGAAGCATCCGGTAACCAAGTTTGACCCTCAAGTGGTTTCATACCAACGCCAGTTGCGTTTACTAGTAAATAAGAACTTTCAATCTCTTTTCTTAAAGTTTCTTTATCAGCTAAGTCAAATAATTGAACCTTACAATTAGTCTTTTCATTGATTTTCTTAACAGTAGCCTCAGCATTTTCCCAGAATTTATCATGAATATTAAAGATTGACATTTCACTAACACCATCAAGTGCAGCTTGTACCTCAACAGCAGTAGCAGCACCACCAGCACCAACAATAGTCATCTTCTTACCAATTGGATCAACACCTTTATCTTTTAAACCAGTCATAAAACCAATACCATCAGTGATAGTACCTGTTAAAACACCATTATCATTAACAACAGTATTTACAGCACCACATAATTCAGCAGCAGGTGTTAATTTATCTAAGTATTTACCAATAACAGTCTTATTAGGCATAGATACATTAAAGCCTCTAACCTTCATAGCTCTTAAACCCTTTACGGTATCTTCTAAAGTATCATTGTCTACTTCAAAAGCAAGATAAGCATAGTCTAAGCCAAGCTTAGCGAATGCTTCATTGTGCATCTTTGGTGAAGATGAATGACGGATTGGATAAGCAATTAATCCAATAAGTTCTGTGTGTCCAGTAATTCTTTCGCTCATTTTAATTCTCCTTTTTAATTTAAATAGCCTTTTATTTTTAATACTTCAACAATATTACGTCCCTCAAGTGTGCCATCTATTATTCTTCTAGCTCTTAGACTATCACCAACATTTAACACTTCAACACCGCTATCTTTAAATGCTTCTTGTAAATCATTTAAAATTGGTGAATAAGAACGCATACCTAAGCATACAAAGCCATAGTCAAAGTCTAATTGTTCATTTTCATCATTTCTTTTAACAATGAAATAATCCTTGCCTACTTCTTGTAAAGCAGTAGATGTAAGTACGTTTACCTTATGTTTTTCAAGCATCGCGTATGTTCCAACCTTAGTAACAATATCAAGATCCTTGCCTACAACTGGAAGCATTTCAACAATTGAAACAGTAGCCTTACGATTTGCGAAGAACTCAACAACATCAAGTCCCACAGCACCACCACCAACAACTACTACTTTCTTTCCTTCTAAATCTAAAGGATAATTGTCGATATTATTAATCATACCAAGAATGCCTTTAACATTACTTTGAGGATGATCAATATTTTCTTTTAAACCAGTAATAGGAGGAAGTAAAGGTGTTGAACCAGTAGCGTTTATCACAAAGTCAGGTTTTAATGCCTTTACAAAATCAATGTTAGCTTCTGTATTTTTAAAGATGATTAGATTCTTTAGCTTACTAGCGCGATTGATTAGATAATTAGGGAAATCTCTTAATCTCTTCTTTTCAGGAATCTTTGAAATCTCTACACTTAGTCCGCCCAAATGATCACTTTTTTCAATTAAGAAAGTGTTACATCCAACTTCTGCTGCTGAACATGCTGCTTCAAGTCCTGCTGTACCAGCGCCAATAACAACAACATTTACTTGTTTATTTACTTTGTGGTTTTTATATTCTTCACCTTCTGCGACACTAGGATTAATGCTGCATCTAATAGGACGATTTAGACCAATTCTATTTCCAGCACAACCAATATTGCAAGAAATGCATTTTCTAATTTCATCAATTTTTCCGCTTTTTACTTTATTTGGCCAACTAGGATCGGCAATAAATTGTCTACCCATACCAATAAAGTCCGCCTTACCGCTTTCAACAATTTCATTTGCGATTTTAGGATCTCTGATATTACCAGTAGTAATTACAGGTTTATTGAACTTTTCTTTTACAGCTGTAGCTAAATAAGTTCTCCAGCCATCTTCTAAGTAATTAGCATCAATTTGTAGATAAATAGAATCAACAAGTCCTGCGGAAGCATCAATGATATCGGCTTCTTCTTGGAAATACTTTAATAATTCAAGAGAATCTTCTAAAGTATTACCACCTTTTAAGAATTCATCAGTTGAAATACGTACGATAATTGGAAAGAAAGGTCCAACTTGTGCTCTTACTTCCTTTAAAATTAAAGAAGCAAATCTAGCTCTATTTTCAGCACTACCACCAAATTCATCTGTTCTATTATTTGTTAATGGTGATAAGAATTGGCTGATTAAATAACTATGGCCACAATGTACTTCAACCACATCAAAGCCAGAATTCTGAGCTCTTTTAGCAGCTTCGCCATACTTTTTAACAATAGCCATAATTTCATCTTTTGTTAAGGGACGAGGTGCAGCGCCACCCTTCTTATTTGGAATATTACTAGCTGAAACTGGTTGCATGCCAATTCTAGATTCAACAGCACTTGCACCAGCATGATTGATTTGAACCGCAATCTTTGTGCCATATTTATGCACTGTTTCAGTTAATCGATAAAGTGCAGGCATATAGCAATCCTTATCAAGTCTTAATTGTGTTGTACCATTTGATCCACTTGGATAATCTACACAAACATTTTCTACAATAATTAGACCAGCACCACCTGCAGCTCTTTGTTTATAGTAGTTGATATGCATATCATTCATTTGACCTGAATCATCTGCATAGTTAGTTCCCATTGGTGTCATAACGATACGATTTGGAATAATGCATCTTCTTACTTCCAATGGTTGAAATAATGAATTAAATTCACCCATATACTTCCTCCGTTAAATAATTAATATATTCACATGTTCAATTATAGAAAAAGCTCTTTTATTTAAACAATTAATAAAAATCGTTAAAATCATAGATACAATCTATAGATTTATAATAAAATATAACTATGAACTTAAATTACATATATTATTTCTCGATATTAGCTAAGACTCAGCATTATACAAAGGCGGCAAATATCTTAAATATCACCCAACCTTCTTTATCTCACGCTATAGATGAAATTGAAAAAGAGCTTGGCTGTTTACTTTTTGAAAAAGATGGCAGAAATATTAAATTGACCAAATATGGTGAACTATTAAAAAGCCATGTTGATGCTGGACTAAAGGAGTTAGAGGCAGGACAAAGAGAAATACAATATTTAATGTCGCCAAATGAAGGCTTAATTAAATTAGCTTTTATTTATACGCTTGGCTATTCTTTTGTGCCAAATGTCTTAAAAAATTTCCATACTATTCCCGCCAACAAACAAATCAATTTCTCTTTAAAACAAGGAAATACAACCGAAATATTAGATGGCTTGGAAAATGAGAAATATGATTTATGTTTTTCTTCCTATCTAAGTAATAGAAATAATATTTCTTTCATCCCAATTATGATTGAAGAATTAGTAGTAGTAGTCTATGATGACCACCCACTATCTGAAAAGAAGGAAGTTGATTTAGCTGAACTAGTTGATGAAAATTTAATCTATTATAGTAAGGCAAGTGGATTAAGACCCTATATCGATAAGCTTCTTGATGATAATAATATTAAAGCAAATATTAAATTTGAAGTTGAAGAAGATAGCGCGGTATTAGGTCTAGTTAATATCAAATATGGTATTGCCATAGTGCCTAATATTCCAGTAATTGATAATTTCAATGTTAAAAAACTAAAAATCAAAAATAAACAAGATCCTCGTTATATCTATATGGCGACCATTAAAAATAGATTTGAAGCTCCCGCCATAAACAAGTTTATTAACTTCATTACTAGCACCTATGCCTTAAAAAAATAAAGCCTAAATTAGGCTTTTATTCTTGGTTGTTATTTGTATCTTCGCTAGTACTAGGTTCAAGGTTTGAATCCCCAATAATCGCATCATTAGTAAGCAAATCAGACAAGGAACCAGTAGTAGGTTTTATTGAATCAAATAAGTCTATTTGTTTCTTTTGGTAATCAACAACACTCTTGTTAGAATAATCGCTTATTACTAAATCGCTGTCAACATTTGCTGATTTAGCAATTATAAATAAGTGTCTACTTAAATCCTTGATATTTGAATCAGCATATGCTAAAAAGCTTAAATCAGAAGTTTCTAGTTCAACAACATATGAATCATTTATTTGATATAAGCGATAAATATAGTCTTTTATCTCACCATTTAAAGTAGTATAAGTGCCCTCTTTTACATAAATAAGATTATCTATATTATATAAACCAGCACTTTGCATATAGGCTGATTCATAGTACCTGTTATTAATGATTTCCTTAACATTTACTGACATGATAATCTTTGAATCAAGAAAGCTTAGTATTACACAATCCTTGCCATCATCTTGTCCCATATCACTTGGCAAATAATAAGAATAATAAGTTAAGTTATTATTAGTTCTATTTGTACTTATTGAATCAACATTATTTAAAAGGCTATCAAGACTTTCAGTAAGTGAAGAAGAACTTGAACAAGCACATAAGAAAATTAATAAGAAACAAATAAGATACTTTTTCATCTAAACTATTTTAACAATAATCCCGCTGATTTAAAACTAAAATAAGAAGATTGAGAGACTATCAAATGATCCAATAATTTAATGCCAACAGTATTACATCCTTCACTTATCGCCCTAGTAAGCTTTATATCAGCATCTGAAGGTGATACATTATCACTTGGATGATTATGAGCAACCACAACATATTTAGTCTTATTTCTAAGAGCGTTTCTAAGTATTTCATCAAGAGCGACAGGTGAGTGATCACTGGTTCCTCTATACATGCTTTCAGCTTTTAAAATATCACCTTTAGAATTTATTAGTATCAAATAAAATTCTTCTCTTTCTTTAAACCCTATTTCAAATCTTAAGAAATCAACAAGCTTTAAAGCATCTAGATTCTTACTATCTTCAATAGAATCAACTCGAGATAATCTTTTAAAGATTTCTAACATTGCCAATATTTCTAAAGCCTTAGCCTTTTTTATGCCCTTGATTTCAACAAGTTCATCATAGGTTAAAGACAATAAGTTTCTAAAGCCACCCGCCTTATTAATAACATCATTAGACATAGACAATACATTAGTATTGCGATAAGCAGATTTTAATACCAAGGCCAATAATTCCTTGTTAGATAAAGTTTGTAAGCCATAATTTAAGGCTTTTTCTCTAGGTAGAAGATTTTCGTCCATCTTTCTTAATCAAATGCCAAAATAATAAAGAACAAAGACTTCCAGAAGAATCAATCAAAACATCTTTAAATTGTCCACATCTTCCATCAATAAATAGTTGGTGGAACTCATCAAATGATGCATAGATTACACAAAATATAATAGATATTAAAACTAAATGATTTACTTTATATTCTTTAAAACATTCAATCGTTAATATATAAAGAATAAAATATTCGCTAAAATGAGCACCTTTTCGAATAATGAAACTAAATGTGTTGATAAACCAATCTATATCACTTACTTTTAAAAATTTTGCGATATATAAAAGTATTCCATTTGATAAACTACTTGATTGTGTTCCATTTTCATTTGATAAACAAAATATTAATATAAGCCAAGCAAACCATAAAATAGTCTTAATAATTTTTTTCATAGAATTATATTAGCATCATCTTAGATAATTAAAAATAGTAGATTCTTCATTTAAATGGGATGGAACATCTTCATAACATTCCTTACCCACAACAATATTTAATTTACCTAACGCTAATGCCTTGTTTAAATAAGGAACTGTGTAACTAGGAACAGCTAAACAAATATTTTGAAGTATGGCACCATCATCATAATCTAGAATGCTTTTATGATTTAAATCATAGAGACCAATAATCCTTAGATTATTAATTAACAAGTCACTTATTACTTGTTCCTTATTAATAGTTAAATAAACATCAACATACATGCCCTCTTTTAAATAAGCTTGATTAGCATTCAAATCATTGGCATTGATGTCATAGGCGACCTCATCTTCAGCAAGTTCATAACTTAGATTATCCTTTATATTTCCAATATCATCTAAAGCACTTTTATAAAAGAAAGAACCTTTAGGAATAGAATAATCAATCTTTACACACTTGTTTAAAAGATAATCACTGTTAGTAATGACCTCCTCATCAAGGAAGCTTTTGGGTACTTCAATAAGCTCATAAGTACTTTCATCAATTATTGTTCTTTTACTTAAACTATAAGTTGACACTGGAACCTTTACTAGTTCAAGTTTTCTTCTTACATAAATAAAACTTAACAATAATGACGATAATACAAATAAAATTACTAAAAAGGTAACAATCAAATTTTTCTTCTTTTTATTTGGCATACTTTCTCCTTTCATATCTTTATAGACATGAAAATCAAAAATTCCTACCCCAAAATAAAAAAAGATTACTTTAAGTAACCTTTATTGTCCCATTGATTTCATGATAGCGCGAATTTGTGCTTCTGAAGGTTTTCTACCCATTTGTGAATACATCGCTCTAATCATCTTTTCATTAATTGGTGGATTTTCCTTAATTTGTTTTTCAAAATAATGTCTAGTAATGAAGAAACCAGCAGCTCCACCAATAACTAGGCCTAAAACTAAATAACCAATTGATTGCCACATATATTTATAATCTCCTTTATCCTGTATAATTTTAGCACAATAGAAATAAAAAATCCCGATGAGCGTAAATTTCCTGACTACTATCAGGTGGGCCAGCTATACATGTCTTTAGGATCCCTACTTATAGTAGGCCTTCAACACCAACATGTAACGCGCATAAGGTCCGAAATTTACAATGTAGGAATTTATCAAACTCACCAGGCATTTATTATTATAAAAAATTATTTAAGCAATACTAGTCTTGACTTTCATTAACAAATGGTGTTAATAGACTCTTATAAGTTTCAACTAATTTATCAGCGTCAGCCTCTGAATAAGAAGAGCCAGTCCAAGTTGTACCGATTTGCGAGCCCTTAATTTCTCCATTTATAATTGTAAAGAAATGGGGAGTTAGTAGCTCCTTTTCGCCATCCTCACCAGTATCTAAGACATCATATAAAATATCATATAAAATATTAAAATTTTCCGTATTTAAAATAGGATAAGTCTCTGATTCAGCATCTATATAATAAACATAAACACCAAGTTCTTCAGCTGCCTTATTTAAATATTGCATAGCGATTTGACAATGTGAACAGCCAGTTCTACTTAACACAAATGCTCCATAGCCCTTTTCATCAACTGTTTTTTTAAGCTCAGTTACAGTAGTTCCAAGAAACATATGACCACTAGACTTAAGATTTTCATATCCTGACATATCTACCTTATATGTTTCAATAGTAAAGTCACTATCAAAGTCTGGCTTAGCTGTATCTTTCCCATTGCATCCCACAAGAAAAAGCAAGCACAACAAAACACTTAATATTTTTTTCATTAAATATCTATCCTTTCAATCTTTAAAGTCTTACAAGCTTCTTCAATCTTTTCAAAATCAGCTTTTTCATCATGCATAGTCACTACACTAGAAACCGCATTGCCATATGTAAAACTTTCAAGCGAATTAGCACCCTTTAACTTAGACCACAAGATTCCCGCGATCATACAATCATTAGAACCAGTCTCTAGATTGTTTCTTATATCACACTTATAGTAGCCACCTTCTTCAAATAAATAGCTAGCTGTATGAGCGCTTGAATATAAGAAATATTTAACACCTTTGTTTATATAATCTTTACCAATACTTATAATATCTTCTTCACTTGTACCAATATCGTTATTATCCATCTTTACAAGGAATGGCTTATACTCACATACCTTAGAAGTAATATAGTCATCAGTATCAAGCACCACTTTTACATTATTATCAATAAGCTCTTTAATAACGACGCACATCTTATCAGCAAGTTCCTTTTGAACATTGCCACTTAAAACAACATAGTCATTATCATAGATTTGATTCATTCTTATCTTAAACTTATTAAATTCTTCATCAGTGATATTTGGACCAGTCGCATTAAGACTTGTCTCTTCTTGAGCCTTTAATTTGATATTAATACGGGTATTATCACTAATTTTAGTAAATTGAGGTTGTATATTGCCATATTTTGACAATAAAGCAATATAGTATTCTTTATTAAAGCCACCTAAAAAGCCAAGCGCAATAGATCTAATATTTAATTTATCTAAGAACTTAGAAACATTTACTCCTTTTCCTGCAGCATCATAAGTTTCTTTATATGATCTATTTAAGGCACCAACTTTTAAAGTATCCAAATTCAAGTAATAATCCAAAGAAGGATTAGTTGTTATCGTATAAATCATAAATCAATTATATAATA
>CAVGFC010000002.1:0-2520 GCA_963628775.1 Acutalibacteraceae bacterium | reverse complement strand
TGAACACCGTTTTCTAGAAGTTTACGCATTGAAACTAATTGTGACATTTTAAATAATTTCCTCTCTTTCCGTTTCTCCTCCACAGTTTCGATCATTACTAAGCATTAGCCACGGAATAATGAATCCGCTGTGTGTGTATTTGCATACAAATGCTTATTTATTATACATGACAAGTATCCTTATCACAATAGTAATTTTTCAAATCAAGCCTTGCCCTAAAGCTTTTATGACAATACAGAGCTTTTTTAACAACAAAAAAGTGACTATTTATAATCGCTTAATTAGCTAAAGTACCAAATGGATCCCAAGGAGCAAGTAATTCGCTCTCTTTTTCTAAGGCCTCTAATGCTTTTTTACTTAGATGCTTCTTATTAATCGCAACTACATACATATATTTATCAAACCAGGTATCTGAACAAATATAGTAGCCCTTATTAGCAGCCTTATCACCCCAAGAATTTTCTATTTTCCATCTATTTGGCTTGCCATTTTCGTCTAAATTTACACCAGTAAACATCATCGCATGATTCATACATGAAACATGGCCATCTAGCATTTCTGCCTTGTTCATTTCTAGTTTTATATCTAAAGTGTTTTGATAATCAAATTGTTTATCATCCCAAAGCCCACCATCTCTGTCGTCATCCTTGCCACAATCACAACCAAACCATACAGGTTCGCCATCTTTTAATTGATTAAGTGCACACTGCTTAAATTCAGCAAGTGGCAGATTTAACATAGAAATTTCATTACCACCAACAACATTGCCAAGATATTCAACGCTATATGTTTGATAATATTTCTTATCGCTAGTTGGTGCATTGATACAATTGATATAGTCATCAATATCAACACCTAAATAATCCTTATAGAATGATAAAGGTGTTACATGATAATAAGCATGATGTACATCTTTACTATCAAGATATTCAAAAGTGAATTCCTTTGGTGGTAAACCAAAACAAGATACACATAAGTTATAAATTTCTTTTAAACATTGTTGTTTTAAACTATCAATCTTTTCTTTATCAACACCACGAATATCAATCGCAAACTTTCTAAGTCTTGTATTTAATATAGAGTTCATATTTCTAGTATGACTTGATTGATAAGTCTCAGGCATAGCGCTTTTTGGACAGATACCATACTTTTTAACAAGTGATTGAAGCATATTCCACTGTCCTCCATCACCTACTGCTGTATCTAATAAAAAACGCATTTTAGGATTATCAAGTGGATTATCAACTTCATTGATAACGCATTCCATAAACCAATTAGCTTTTTCTAACTTATCATAAAAAGCAATATAGTTTTGAGATAACTCAAAGTCTTTAATATCATACTTTTTGCCTAGCTTTTCTCTTAAAAAGTTCATAGAACTAAAAATCCAACATCTACCAGATGCCATTTGATTTGTAGCTGGCATAGTCTTTAAATCAATAGAGAAAATATTAGGATTTGAACTTTCTTCTTCAAATACTCTAGATATGGTGTTTAAATCATTTTTAGTTAAAGCATTCTTTACAATTCTTGCTTTATCATTTGTCTTAAATTCATTTTCAAAAGAATCTAATAATTCATAAGATATTTGTTTCATAATTAACCTCGATGTTTTTATTATACTTTAGTTGATTAAATTAAATAATTCTAAAATACTACCTCTTAAATCATCATCTAAAGTTATAATACTAGTGGGATATCCCACTAGGATAAGAAATTAAATTATGAAAAACATATTGAAAGAATACGATGCAAAAATTGATAGTAAAAAAAGATTAAGCATAAGATCTAATTCATATAAATACTACCATGTTAAAGAATATGAAGATGGCTGCATAATACTAGAACCTAGAGTACTAGTTGAACCCTTTTCAATTTCTGATAATACCTTACAAATGTTGGATTCTTCTGTTTCAAATCTAAAAGAAGGAATAGTTTCAGAAGCAATAGATTTATCAGACTTCAAATAATGAAATTTAAAATCCATATTGGATATTTACAATGATATGAGGTGCAAAGTTAAAAATAAAATACTATAATCACCCACAACATATAAAAGTGACTATAAGCCTTTAAATAAAACATTATAGTCACTTTTTACTTTCTTTAGCTGTCAAACTTTGAAATGAATAAGCTATAGCAATATATTTTTATATAGCTAGTTATCCAAGAGTGTTTAAATTATTTAACAGAAGTATTACTTACTCTATATACGCATGCCTTCTTAGTTTCAGACCATGTCCAATCATTAGAGCCCATATACTCCTCGCAACTCAGATTCGAACTATTAGGGTTCGAATCTTTATAGGTATCCTTATATACCAAAGCATAAGTAGAGAACTTATTTGTTTTAAAAGTAATAGTCTTATTAACTGGATTAAATGAAGCATCTAATGTATCAACTTTATTATCATGTACTCTTAATACCTTATATGTTCTATCAATTCCTTCAGCTTTATTAATTAAAGCATCAGTAATAGTAATAGTTACTTCTATATCACCACTTGTTTGATATACTTG
>CAVGFC010000001.1:0-8795 GCA_963628775.1 Acutalibacteraceae bacterium | reverse complement strand
ACTAATTGGAATAATTTCACAATTAGGATTACGTCTGCCTATATATTCTTTACACCTATCTAGATCAAAATCAAAATAAGGTAGAACATCAATTTTATTAATCAAAACAAGTGAACATACTTGATACATAAGTGGATACTTAAGTGGCTTATCATCACCCTCTGGCACTGATAAGATACTTATTGATTTACAAGCACCTGTATCAAATTCTGCAGGACATACTAGATTTCCAACATTTTCTAAAATAATTAAATCATAGTGTTCCTTAAGTTCTTCTATTCCCTGTCTTGTCATATCCGCATCTAAGTGGCACATACCACCAGTATGAATTTGGATTGAATCAACACCAGTTTCCTTACTAACAGTTATAGCGTCTTTATCAGAATCGATATCAGCTTCCATAACTGCTATCTTTAAATCCTTTTTTAATATATTGATTGTTTTTACTAAAGTAGTAGTCTTACCAGAACCAGGTGAAGACATTACATTTAATAAATAAGTTTTCTTTTCCTTTAATTCGCTTCTAAGGCCACTAGCCCTCTTGTCATTATTGGCAAAAACAGACTGTTTAACCTCGATGATTCTTACATCACTCATTAATTTTCCCCTTGCTATCTTATATATTATACACTGAGTTTGTCTTGTTATTCACATAACATGTTAATTTTTTGACCAACTTTCATTATTTTTTTAAAATATAAACATGAAAAAAGTCGTTATAGGTGCCCTAGCTAAAGTAGACGCTGGAAAAACTACCTTATCAGAAAGCTTACTATACAAAAATAGCGTTATACGTAAAAAAGGAAGAGTAGACCATAAAGATAGCTATCTTGATTTTAATAATGTCGAAAAAGAAAAAGGCATCACCATCTTTAATAAAGAAGCGCGCTTTACCTATAAAGACAAAGAATATATCTATATCGACACTCCAGGACATAACGATTTAAATAAAGAAAGAGATAGAAGCCTTAAAATAATTGACTATGCAATTCTTGTATTATCAGCTATTGATGAATTTGACGATACTTTATATAAAGAACTTAAAGATAAACACATCAAAACAATAATTTTCTTAAACAAAATAGACATAGCCCATGAACAAATTGAAACATTAATAAGTAAACTTAAACAAACAATAAGTCAAAATATTGTCACTATAAAAGAACTAGATGAATTAATTAATGATGAATTAATATCAGATTTACAAAATGACTTAAGAAGTCATGAAATAGTTCCCCTTGTCTATGGCTCAGCCCTAAAAGATATTAATATTGATATACTACTAGAAGCACTAGATAAATATACTATCTCTAAAGAAGAATCAGATATTTTAAATGCCTATATCTATAAATATGATGAAAAAGGCTACGCTCACCTAAAAATATTAAGCGGTACTCTTTTAAATAAAACAGCATTTGATTCAGATAATAAAATAAATGAAATCTATTCCATTAATGGAAATAACTATACCTTAATTCAAAAAGCTAATCAAAATGATGTTGTAGCAGTCTCAGGCATAAAGTATAAAATTGGAACATACTTGCCGTGTTTAATCAATGATGAAGACACAGAATTCTTAAACAATAGAATGATTGTTTCAACTCTTAATGCCTACACTTTATTTAACAAAATTAAATCATTAAACGATTTAATGCCAGAACTTAATATAAGACTAGATAACGACATTGTAACGATTAATATAAATAGTTCATTAAAAGAAGAAATAGTCATAAAAATAATCAAAGATAAATTTAAACTTGAAGTTTCTTTTGATGATATACCTATGGGGTTCGAATCTGAATTGGGGTTCGAACCAGAAGAGGGGTTCGAACCAGAAGAAGGGTTCGAACCTAATAAGGATTATATATATAAAAGAGAAGAAATATCTGATGAAGAATTAAAAAGAGTTTTTAATAATACCTATAAACCAAAAGTTAAAACCTTTACTTCAAGAAAAGAAGAAGTTAAACAAGAAGAAATCATCAATTATAAAGAAATTATTTATCTAATTGATGGCTACAATCTTTTACATACTCTAAAAGAATATAAAGAAGAAGATTTCTCTTTGTTAAGAGATAAAGTAGTTGATATGGTATGTGATTTTGCTGGATATATAAATGGGGAATGTGTACTTGTTTTTGATGCCTATAAAACCGAAGAAAAAAGATCAAGAATTATTAAACACGACAACATTACAATCATTTATACCAAAAATAAACAAACAGCTGATGAATATATCGAAAATAAATCAAAAGAATTAAATGAAAATTATAAAGTGATTGTTGTTACATCAGACTACCTTGAACAAATAAGAGTCTTCGCTAATGGTGCAAGTAGGATGTCATCTAGAGAATTCATTGAAAGATATGATAGCTTTAGACAAGATAAGAAAACCCTTCACAAGCCAAATAGACCATTAGAAGACTTAAGAAAATTATTAGAAGATGATGTTGATTAATAAACAAGTAGTACAATAAGGAAAAGGAGACAATCTTATGAAAACTAAAACTATTGTTCAATTTCAAGAAAAAGAAGTAGATCTTACTGATTTAGAAAATGAAATTAAAGCTGTCCTTAAAGAAAACAAAATTACTTTAAAAAATGTTGAAGAATCTGAAGTATATATTAAACCAGAAGCTAAATACTTGGTTATTAAAGTTAATGGCGAAATAAAAGAATTTATATTAGATTAGTATTCTTCTTGTATTAACTAAAAGTAAAATCGCCATTATATTCTATTTGGTGATTTTAGATAGTACACACTTAATTTCTTTATACATAAACTTGTTTTCTTGCGCCCAAAAACTATCACTCCTATTCATTTTATAATTGATGATAAATGGGCTTCATCTTATCAAAAGTACAAAAATATTCAAATCCCAATGATTTTAAGTCTTCTTTTGTATCTTCTATATAAGCTCCTAGATGCTTTTTCAAATGACTATCACTGCCAATAGTAATTATAGTTCCACCCAATTCTCTATATAGTTTTAAAATATCCCTTGATGGAGTTAGATCAGATAAACCATATCTATGGCTCGAAGTATTAACTTCAATCCCCTTACCATCAGAAATAACTGTTTTAAGTATTTTTGTAAGTAATGGTCTTAAATTTTCAAATGGATAAATACCAGCCTTATCATATCTAGTAATTAAATCCATATGCCCTAAAATACTATAGTTATGGTAATTTTTCACAAGATATAGTAATTCTTCATAATAACGCTCATTATATTCCTTTTGACTTTTTCCCTTTTGAAAATCTTGGTTCCAAAATTCCTTATCTTCTATTTCATGAACAGACAGAATAATAAAGTCAAACGGATATTTAGTAAATAGCTTTTCATATCTTTCAATAGTATGTTTTTGCATACCAAACTCCATACCTAGTTTTAAGCTAATCTGATCTTGATATTTACTTTTCAGTTCTTGGTAAGTTTTATAATACAAAGGATAATTTACATTAAGCATCGCCATATTCTCTGGCTCGCCAGGCATTCCTTTTCTATATCTTATATTCCCTTTATCATCCCAATCATTTTTAATACCATAATCAACATGATCAGTAAAACATATTTCTTTTAAACCTAACGCAATAGCGTCTTTTACAACTTCTTCCATTTTGTAATCTGAATCATCGGAAAATTCAGTATGCACATGATAATCAGCTTTCATTTTAAGTCCTCTTTAGCGCGTATTGTATCCCAAGCTTCATCATCAATTTCTTCATCATGAAATAACTTGCGCCTATCATCTTCAGTAATTTTGTGGATTATTTTGCATGGATTACCAGCCGCAACTACATCATCTGGAATATCCTTTGTAACAACGCTTCCTGCCCCAATAACAACATTATCGCCAATATGAACACCAGGACATACTACACTATTACCACCAATCCATACATTGTTGCCAATACTTACTTCTTTTCCATATTCAAAAGCTGCATTTCTAGTATCTGGATGAATAGGATGTCCAGCTGTATATATCGCAACATTTGGCGCCAACATGCAATTGTCACCAATTTTGACTTTTCCAACATCAATAATTGTGCAATTATAATTTGCGAAGAAGTTTTTACCTACTTCAATATGTTTTCCATAATCACAATAAAATGGCGGATTAATCATCGCTCCATCAGATTTTCCCAACAACTCTTTTGTGATTTTAGAAAGCTCATCAAAATCTGATCTATCCGCAAAATTAAATCTTTGTAAAATTTTGCGACACTTGCTTTGTTCTTGCAAAACACTTTCATCAGTAATATATGCAAGCTCCATATCTCTTCTTTTTCTCATATCCATAACTAGCCCTCCATTTAAGTTAAATTATTTAACCACTTATATTGTTTATAATGCCTAAATACAGCTGGTAGTTTTACTATCTCATCTAAATTTAAACAAAAATAAACCATCAATACTGGTAATTTAAGCACAAAAGCCGCAATACAACCAAGTGGTACCGCAAAAAACCACATGGTTATCAAATCACACTTTAAGCCAAATTTCGTATCACCGCCAGATGGAAAAATACCACCTACCGTCATAGAATTAATTGACTTACCAATAACATAGTAACTACTCATAAACAACATATATTTTAAATATTTGCTCGCAATATCGCTAAGAGATGTTAAACGTATAATTAAAGGTGATAAGACTAAAATACTTAATCCTGTTATGACACCTGAGATTATCGCTATTTTACATAAATCATTACCGCAAATTTTAGCTTCATCTAATTTCCCTTCACCAAGTAAATTGCCAATGATAATACTTCCACCATAGCCAAAGCCTGTACAAATACAAATTAATAAATTTTTAGTAATATTAGCGATTGAATTGGCTGCCACCGCATCGCTTCCTAGATGCCCTAAAATAACCGAATACATAGTAAACCCACCGCCCCAAACAAGTTCATTTAAAAGTACAGGACAAGAATACTTCCAAAACTTCCTTATTTTATTTATATCCCTGCTATGTATATCCTTTAGGTTTAAAAAGATCTCTTTTTTAGAATTTAAAATATAAATTGTAATAAGTAATCCAATTCCATTAGCGATCACTGTGGCTAGAGCTGCTCCAGCGATTTCCATTCTTGGAAAACATAAGTATCCATAAATAAACAAGGCATTAAGCATAATATTAAGACATACTACAATCATACTCACCATTGTGCATTTACCTACATATCCACAATTTTTTAAAATACCCTGTAGTACTTGTAAGATACCTGAAAAAATATAAGATAAACCAATAAGTTTTAAATATTTAATACCATAATTTATTAGCACTATATCATTAGTAAAAATTCTCATTAAGACTTGAGGAATAAATAAAGTCACAATAAAAAAGATAAAAGAAATAATAAATACATATCTTAAAACAAGACCTGCCGATGCCCTTAAACCCTCATAGTCCTTCTTACCATAATATTGAGCAACAAACATATTTTCGCCAATTGTTAGAGCAGTTAAAATCAAATTAAACACAAAAGTAACTTGAGAAGCTAATGATACAGCTGACAAAGAACTTTGATTTAAACCACCCAGCATAAGCGCATCACAAGCACTTACAAGTGCCAACATAAATTGCTGACAAGCTATAGGCAAAGCTAATTTTAGTATCTTTTTCTTGAATTCATTTTTCATATCTAATATAAGAATAAACAAATTTAATTGATATTTATACCAAAATAGGCCATAATTATATAACAATCGTTCAAAAGGAGAAAAAGATGGAAGTATGTCCAAGTAGCGCATTAAATAGCGATTCATCAGAAAACATTGCCTACAACAACAACAATTTTCCTATCTATATAAAAAAAGGATACCTATCAAGTTATCCCGACTTTAGCGCAATAAGCCATTGGCATGATGACTTAGAGTTTATTTTAGTCTTAGATGGGCAAATGTTTTATGACATAAACGGACAAAAGATTCTTTTAGAAACAAATGAAGGAATATTTGTGAATAGCCGCTGTTTTCATTATGGCTATTCAAATAATCAAAAAGAATGCTTATTTATTTGTGTTATATTATCACCATTATTACTATCTAATAATGCCTACTTTGTAGATAATTATTTAAAACCATTAATTGAAAACATTCATTTTCCCTATCAAAAATTAAATCCATCTATTAAGTGGCAAAATTTAATTCTTGACGATTTAAAAGAGCTTTATGAAAGTAATTCAATAAAAATTGAACCATATGCAGTATTAGAAAAAACAGCTCATATTTTTGGCCTACTTTTTAATAACATGAATAATGATCTTTCGCTTGATGAAAATAAAGATGATATTCTATCTTTAACCGCAATGATTGGTTATGTTCAAAAGAACTATCAAAATAAAATATTACTTAAAGATATTTATACAGCTGGAAATTGTTGTAAGACAAAGTGTAGCGCTCTTTTTAAAAAATACTTAGATAGCTCGCCAATGATTTATCTAAATCACTATCGTCTTGAAAAATCTACTTTTCTTTTAAAAAATACAACAATGTCTATTGCTGAAATTGCCTACGCTTGTGGATTTTCTAATAGTAGTTACTTTTGCGAACAATTCCATAAATACTACAATATTAGTCCTGGCAAATTTAAAAATGAAGCAAAGTAAAAAGCTGCATTGCAGCTCTTTATATGTATATCGATTGATTTGTTTTTTAAACAGCGCGCTTATTTCCAAAATAGAATGTCGCAACAGTACCAGGACCAGTATGGGTTCCAATAACAGTACCGATATTGAAGATATTAACTTCCTTAACATTCTTAAAGTTTTCCTTAATTAAATCAGCTACCGCTTTTGCGTCATCATAACATGCTGAATTTGAAATATAAACATAACCATCATAATCAGGACCAACTTCAGCCATCATCTTTTCAACAACAGACTTTTCAGCTTTCTTTTTAGTTCTGATTTTTTCAAGAACCTCTAGTTTGCCAGCATCTGATACACACATTAATGGACAAATTTGAAGTGCTCCCGCAAAGAAACCAGCAGTCTTAGAAATACGTCCACCTCTAATGAAAGAACTTAAATCAGTAGAGAAGAACCAATGGATTACCTTAGTCTTATTTTCATCAATCCACTTTAAGTTTTCTTCAAGAGACATGCCCTTTTCTTGGTTATCCTTAACCATTGTGACAATTAAACCATAACCAGCACTAGCACATAAAGAATCTACTACATGCACCTTATTTTCATACTTATCATTTAATAAAGCTGCAGCAGTATTAGCACTATTATAAGTACCAGAAATACCACTTGATAAAGTAAGATGCAAGATATCTTTACCTTCTTTTAAAATAGGCTCAAATAATGAAGTATAATCCTCAACATTTACTTGAGAAGTAACAGGTTGCATACCAGCAGCTATATCCTTATAGAACTTATCAATTGGATAAGACTTTCCATAATCATCACTATAAGTTTTACCATCAGCAGTAAAAGTAAAACTAGCATAAGGTATATTTCTTTCTTTTAATAGTTCATCTGATAAATCAACAGTTGAACTACAAGTAACTACATAATCAGACATATTTAAACTCCTTTTTTACTAATGTATTTTATCATTCACTTACACAAAGTAAAAAGCCTATTTCAAGGCTCTTTACATTCGGAAGGTTTTTAATGAAAAAATTATTTATCATCAATTGACTATAGTCTAACACCCCAATGTGTAAACTGTGTGAAAGCCCTAACAAATAATTTCCCTTAAAGCATATGCGATACCATCATGATCATTATCGCCACATACCCTATCCGCTGCCTCTTTAGCCTTTTGTTGACCATTGGCCATACATATTCCAATACCACAAGACTTAAGCATCGTGATATCATTTTCCGCATCACCAAAAGCAAGCATTTCCTCAAGTTTTAAACCAAGTCTATCAACAAGGACATCCTTTATCACACTACCCTTATCAATGCCCTTATTAGTAAACTCAAAAAAGAAATCTGCTGAAAAAACAGCACTTAAATCATCAAAACCCGCAATCATTTCTTGATAATTACTTCTTAAATACTCAGGTGAAGCATAAGTTAAAACCTTAGGTGTATCATGATCTAAATACTTGATTAAGTCATATTCTTCTCTAATAAGTAAATTATTCATTCTTGTTTCATATTCAAGCACATTAAAAGCCTCATTTTTATACATGATTGTATTCTTGAAACAATCCTTAGTAATTACATAATTACCTTCTTCTAAAACATAGACAAGTTCATCAAACTTTGATAGATGTTTAATTAATTCCTTAGCTCTATCCTTATTTAAAAAATTACTAAAATATTCCTTAGTCTCATTAACATTAGTAACTCTTGCGCCATTATAAGAAATTAAATAACCTTCATATTCATCCATTTTTAACTCATGAGCAAGCTTAGCTAAACCATGGGTTGCCCTACCTGAAGCCAAACATAATTTAATACCCTTTTCTTGAGCATCTAATAGAGCCCTTTTAGTAAGTGGCGTTATTTCCTTCTTTGAATTTGTTAAAGTTCCATCTATATCTAATAAAATTGTTTTAATCATAAAAAACATTATATTATTTTTTAAGTAAAAGATGGTCACCCATCTTTTAATTTTCTTCTTTTGTTTTTGTCTTAATTAAATAAATACCAATACATAACCATACAGCACCTAAAGTTATTAATAATACCTTAGACTCTACAGGAAGAGGACCTAAATCACTTGTTGTTTCTTTTATTTGATCTAGTCTATATAAAGAAGTAACATCATCAAATAAAGAATCTATGAATTCATCATCAATAGTTTTACCTCTTCTTGCGCC